>CAZBNJ010000001.1:0-126973 GCA_964493515.1 uncultured Oscillospiraceae bacterium
GTAGACGGTCACTCCGCTGAGGTTGAGCGCGTCGCCCTTCTTCAGGCCCTCGGCAAATCCGCTCGGAGCGTCGGTGCGCATGTAGCTGAGCACCACACGTCCTGCGAGACGCTGATACACGCCGTCTATCGTCGCCGCGAGGTCGAGGAACTGGTCGATGTCCGCCTGGTCGATGCGGCCGTCGCCGACCACGATCTCTCCGCCCGCAAGCTCGGTCATGTCGATGTCGCCCGCACGCAGGAATATCGGATCGTTGTAGGCGTAGCCCATCGCGTCGGTCTGCTGAGCGCCGTTCTTCAGCCACGGGTTGCCAAGCTCGTACTCCGACTCCTCGTAGGTGTAGGTGACGATCAGGTTGTCGATGACATAGTCGAGGTAGCCCGGACGCGAGATGACCACCATGTAGGTACCCGGCTCGTTGAAGTTCTGCGCGAACGGCTCGATGTGGAACAGTCCGTCGGTCGCGGTCTCCTGCTGCCACGCGAGGGTGAGCAGTCCGAGTCCGTCGTCGCCGAAGCGGGTCGTGCCGCCAATCGCGGTCGAAGCGCGCTCGAACATCTGGGTGTAGGTCTCGTCCTTCCAGAGCGTCGGCGTGAAGGCGATGCCCTCGGCGTTCTTCTTGTCGAGCAGTCCGGTACCGTACGCCTGCTGCAGCGACAGCTTGCCAAGCTCATCCGACTTCTTGTACAGGCTCACGGTCACCTTGTTGCCGTCGGTGCCGTACTTGTCCTCGGTCACGACCTGTCCGGTGATGTGGGTCTGGAACTTGAGCTGCTTCTCCGGGTCGCGGTCACGGAAGACGTACAGGTAGTAGTTGCCCTCCGCGCTGCCGACCTCCGACTTGACGGTGAACTGGAACACCTGCGTGCCGTCCATCGACGGATCGAGGCGCACGCGCAGGTTGCTCACCACGGTCGGGTCGGACGAGGTGCGCGAATCGTAGAGGATGTCGCTGGAGCCGTACTCGCTGATGAGGATGTAGCTGCCGTCCGGAGCCTCGGCGTTGAGATAGAGGTAGGTGTCGACAGCGTCGACCATGACGCCGTACTCATAGGTCTGGTCAACGATCGCCACGTCGTCCGCAGTGCCGGATATGCCGTCCGGTCCGACGAGCGCCTCATAGCCGAACGCCTTGTAGTCCTCGACGCGGCTGCCGTCCGGGGTACGCATGTCGAGCTTGCGGTCATCGTCGTAGAAGTGACGCTGATCCAGCGCGTACTCCTCCGGTATCTGCCAGATACGCTCGTAGCTGTTCTGCTTGTCGAGCGGGTCGGCGGTCGCCGTCGTGCCGTCCGCGTTGTGGATATCGGTATCGGTCACGAACAGGTCGTCAAACGCCAGGGTGTTTATGCGCTTGATACGGAAGGCGTAGGTCACGGTGCGCGTCTCGGCGCGGTACGGATCCTCGTAGTACGGATCGTCCGAGTCGCCCGCGTAGTAGTGGATGGTCACGAAGACGTAGCTTATGCGCTCGCCGGTCTCAAGCTCGACGGTGATGTTCGTCTCGATCTCATCCGCTTCTGTCGGCGGGTCGTTCCTGAAGCGGTCATAGCCGCTTGCCGAGTAGTTCTTGCCGTTGTAGGTGGCGTAGGCGTACTTCGCGTTCTCCGGGATGATGTCCTCGAGATAGCTTATGTTGAAGCTTACCGCCTTTGCCGACATCGGCAGCGTGGTGGTGTAGTAGCGGATCTGGTTGTTGAAGCCCTCGGTCACGCGGTCGTCCGACTTCTCCAGGATGACGCTCTTGCCGTCGACGGTGTGGACGACGCGGTCGCCGTTCTCATCGACAACGAGCGAACCCCAGTGGCGGTCCTCGCCGATGCCGCTCTGGACGATGTCCGCACGGTTCAGCGCGTTCTGCTCCGCCGCCTCCTCCTTGGTGATGCCGTGGTAGAGGACGAGGTCGATCTCGGTCTCCTCCTTGTCGTAACGCGGTCCGCGCACGATCCAGATCTTGTACTCGGACACCTTGATGTTGTCCGGCTGCGAGTCGTCGGTCACCTCAACGGTCAGCAGCACCTTGAAGCCCTCATCGGCGAAGTACTCGCTGCCGAGGTCTATCATCAGCTGCGTCTCGTTGACCATCGGCTGGTCATAGCTCGCGTTGTCGCTGCGGCGGACGCGCACCTTCTGCGTCGTCACGTCGAACAGCGTCTCGAGCCAGACCTTGTTGATGCGATAGTCGAGCTGGAGCAGGTAGTACGGATGCTCCGGATGGAAGTAGGTGTTCCATTCCTCGTCCTCGCGGTCGCCGTCCTTGTCGCGGTCCTTGTCGCGGATGTAGGACGGATCGCCGTAGTTGGTCGTCGGCTCATCCACCAGGAACTTGAGCAGGTCGTCCAGCGTCCAGTTGACACCGAACCTCGCCTTGTCGCCGCTGGTGAGCAGGTGCATCAGGTCGGAGTAGTCCGGGCCGGTCGCGAGCGCGCCTATCTGGTACAGGTTCTGGCGCCAGGTATCCGGCTGGTACGCTATCAGCTCGATGGTGGTGAAGAGTATCGGCACATCGGTGCGGGTCATGTGAACGACATACGCGCCTATGGTCTCGTTCTTCGCGCTGCCCTCGAAGCGATAGGTCAGCGTCGTGGTCACGTCGAAGTGCTCGAGGCTCCACGGCAGGTTATCCTGCGCGAACAGTCCGGTGAACTTCTCGTGCTCACGATCCTTGCCGTCCTTGTCGAGCATGGTCACACGGTGCTTTATCGTCGCCGACGGATAGATGTCCGCGAACGTCGCCGGCGTGTCGGTCTCGACGCTGGTAAGCGCGCCGTTTGCGTCGATGTAGAACACGCCCAGCTCGATGAGCTTGTCGGCGGTCAGACGTGTCGTGCCGTTCGACTCGGTGGTGATGCGGCCGTCGCTCGTGTAGTACAGAGCCTTGCCGTCGCGCGAGACCTTGTGGTCTCCGTCAGCCGAGACGACGTAGCGCGAGCCGGTCAGCTTGTCGAAGAAGCTGTAATCGCCGGCGGTCGTGCGGTCGTACTCCGCCTCGAAGCCCGGTATCTGGAATATCTTTATCGTCTCGCCCTTGTTGTTCACATACTCGTACGGATGGTTTGCCGCAACGCCGTTCTGCGTCCAGCCGTCGAGCACAGGCTCGGTGCCCGCCGCGAAGTGCGGCACTATGCGCCAGTAGCCGTTCGCGTCCTGCTCATTGGTAAAGGTCATGCGGTACAGCTCGTGCTTGTGCAGCGCGCTTATGGCCTCCGCGTCCTCCGGCTTGAGCGGGTCGAGCCTCGTCTTACCGGTCGGGTCGCTCAGGTCGAAGTACAGCTCGAAGCCGTCGACCTTCTTGAGGACGTACTTCGTGCCCGTTCCGTTCTCGCCGGTGTAGAAGTAGTAGTTGCCCTCGTCGTCGGTCTCGTAGCGGATGGCGGCGCTTATCGCGTCGTACTCCGCGTACTGGCTGAGGTAGCCGTTCCACTTCTCCTGATCGCTCAGGTCGAAGTACTCGGCCTCGGATATGACGCCGTAGCCCTCCTCACGCTTGTACACGCGTCCGGTGTACTCGCGCTCGAGTATCTCGAACGTCTCGTTCATCTTTGCCTTGACAAGCTCGAGGCGGTCGATTATCGGGGTCGCGGTCGGGTAGACGAGCAGCGTGTACTCGCTGATAAGCTCGTGTCCGCTCTCGGCGTACTCGGTCACACGGAAGGTCAGCGTCATCGGCAGGCGCTTGCCCTGCTCGTCGGTCTCGAACTTGAACTCGACGAAGTTGGTGATCGCCGTACCGAAGTTGGTCACGGTGTAGCGGTTCAGCTTCTCGTCGAATATCTCGACATGGACGCGGTTGCGGACAATGTAGCGCTTCTCGATGCCAAGCTGCGTGAGCTTCGCGCTTACCGCAGCGTCGCCGCTCGCGAGCTTGACGCCGTTCTCGTCGAACAGCTCGGCAACAGTGACGTAGTCGCCGGTCTGCGGATCGATGGTGCTGGTGTTGGTCAGGCGCACATAGTGTCCGGTCGGATCGCCGGCGTAGTGCGTCGGGATGCCGTTTGCGACTTCGTCCTCCGCCCAGACGAGGTAGTAGCGGCGGGTCTCGCCGTTTACCGTCTCGGCGGTCGTCACGACGCCGTAAGGCAGCGTCGACGCGGTCACGCTGAACTTGTCGCCGTCCGCGGTGGCGCGGTAGAAGAACTTCGTGTCGTAGAACTTGCTGGTGAAGGTGCCCGAGTGCTCGCTTGCGCCGTTCTCGTCGAGCATTATGCTCTCGATGGTCGGTCCGAGCACCGGCTCGCCGACCTTTGCCGCGGTCGCGGCGTCGTCGGCAGTCTCGCCGTCCGGCTTGACATACTCGGTCGGAGCGTTCGCGGTATCGCGCGCGTAGAGCACGAAGGTCTCAACGTACCAGCCGCCCGCCGCCTCGCTGTCCGGACGGTCGACGCGGATGTCGTAGCGCTCCTCGTAGGTGCCCGGAGCGAACGGCACGACCAGCTGATAGGTCGCGAGCTTCATGTCGGTGTTCGGGACGTTCTCCAGTATCGGCTTGCCGTCCTCGTCCGTTACTATCTTCATCGCGCGGCCGTTGACCGTGACGATGGTCTCGACGTCGCGCTCGTAGATGGTTCCCTTCGCGAGCGTGTCGGTGAAGTACAGCGCTTTGACCTTCAGCAGGTAGCCGTCAAGCGTCTGCTCGCCGTCCGCCGGCAGGAAGCCGCCGGTCTTGGCGATGTCGTCGGCGTTTGTCGGGTCGATGACAGCGGTCGGATCGTTTTCGATGTCGTACGACGCGTACATACCCTTGACCGGCGCGAGGTCTATCTCGCCGCTCGACTGGTAGCGCGCGACGTCTCTGCCGACCGACTTGGTCACGTCATCGCCGTTTTCGTCGACGCTGCCGAGGGTTATGTCGTAGATCGAGTAGTTCATTCCGGTCGTGGTATCGACGTGGCGCAGGACGGTCACGGTGTAGCGCTCGGCGAACTCAAGCTCGGAGTTGTAGACGTCGACCGTGACGAACTGCTTGTACGCCAGCGGGTTCAGCTCGATCCACGCGCCGCCGTTCTCGTCGACATCCGTGCCGTTTATGCGCACGATGTTGTCCGCGTGCTCCGCCGCAGCCTGGATGTACGCCCACTTTGCGTCCTTCGAGACGTAGGTGTAGAAGTTGAACTCGCGGTTGACATTGCGCTTGCCGTCGGTGCTCGCCTCGATGAGCGTGTCACGCTTCAGCGACGACGCGTCGTCGAGCTTCGACGCCGACTCGGCAACGGTGAGCGAGTCGAGGTCCATGCTCACGCCGACCTCGGGCAGGCGCACGAACTTTATCGAGTACACGCCGATGTAGAACGGATAGCCTCCGTCCTCCTCCGAGCGGGTGTCGTACAGGTAGATGCGGTAGAGCTGCTCGCCCTCGTCAAGCTCGATGTTCGCGCTGACCCAGACGTTCTTTTCGGTCGAGTTGATGATGCTGCCGTCGGTGTCGAGTATCTTGCTGCCGGTGATACGGACGGCGCTCTCGTCAACGATGCCGTAAGCGTACAGCGTAGTCTGCTCGACGTCATAAGGCACGGTCACGACGTAGTTGTGCTCGATTCCGGTGTAGTTCGGCGTGATGTCGCCCTCCGAAGTCTGGAGCAGCTCGATGTGCGGCGGGATGTAGCCCATCGGCAGGCGCACGACATTGACTATCATGCGCGTCACCGTATCGGTGCGGCGGCCGTAGTCGTCGATGCCGTAGGCGGCTATCTCGATGTTGTTCTCCTTGCCGACCTTCAGCGGGATCAGCTGCGACGGGAGCTTCTCTGCGTTCTCTCCGCCGCGCCAGCCCTTGAGCTCGTCGGTGCCGTCGATTATGCCCTCGAGCGTATGGTCGGTCTCGTTGTAGCCGTCCACCGCGATGTTCGCGATGCGCAGCTCCGCCGAGTAGAGGGCGCTCGAGTACACATCCAGCCATTCGGTCTCGTAGGGCACGACCACGTTGTAGTAGTAGGTGTTCTGCGAGAACTGCGGGATGAGTATCTCATCGCTCAGATCGTCGTCGTTTGCCTTGGCGTTGACGCGTATCGACGTGATCACCGGGTCGGGTATCGCCTTCGCGGGACGGCGTATCTCGACATCGTACTCGCGCACTATCGTGTCGTCGCCCTCGCCGGAGACTATCCTAACGTGTGCCGGAACGACCTCGCCCGGCTGGATGTCGTCAACGAACAGCGGCTCGCCGGAGGCGACATGGTGGTCTATGCCGTCTATCGTTATCGTTATGTCGTCGTCGACGGTTATCGTGTCGCCCGTCTCGGTGGTAAAGACCACCGCGCTGGTAACGATGATGTTCGCCGAATCCTCGTCCGCGGGCAGGGTCACGACATACAGCGTGTCCTCGTCCTCGCGGTTGAATCCGGGCACTATCTCGTAGTCCGCGGTCGTGTCGTCGCCGTGGGTCACGCGCAGCAGCGTATCGTCAGCCGGCAGGACACGGTCGCCCGCGCGGTTGATGACTATCGTGTACGGCTTGACGCTTCCGTCGATGGCGGAGGTTATGAGCACGCGCACCACGTTGTCGCCGACCACCAGGTTCTCGATGAGGCGGTTCACGCCGGACGCGGTCTTGTGTCCGTTTATCGTGATGTCGTGTGCATACTCAAGCTCATTGCCGTCCTCGTCGGTCAGGCGGTTGCCGTCCGCGTCGAGCAGCCAGTACGGAGCCTTTACGTTCACGTCCGCCGAGGTCTGCTCGTACGGGACGTTGACGTAGAAGGTGCTGAGCTCCTCGTTGAAGTGCGGGTTCATCGTCTCCTCGGTGCCGTCCGGGTCATAGACCTTTATCATCACCGACTCGAGGATGCTCTCTATCGAATCGATGCCTCCGGCGCGGCGCACCGTCACGAGATACTGCTTGACGGTGTACTCGTCGGTCAACTCGTAGGTCGGGATCCAGCCCTCGTCGCCCGCCTCAACGCCGTTCCTGTCGGTTATCGCGTGCTGAGCGCGTATCCTGACGGTGAACAGGAAGTCGGTGCGTCCTATCGCCACTCCGCCCGGAGTGAACGGCCAGGTGTGGGTGACCGGATCGAACACGAGGTTCATCTGACCGCTCGGCTGCGGCGCACCGGTCAGCGGGTCGTAGTCGGTACGGCGTACCGAGACCTCCGCACGGACAGTGTCGAGGTCGTAGCTGCGGTTGCCGTCCTCGTCGTAGATCCACAGATACTCCTCCTCCGGACGTATCGTCGGGGTGAGGTTTATCTTCGAGTAGTCGCCATACGGGTAGAACAGCTGATAGTTGACAAGCTCGCTCGACCAGGTCGGCGACATCTCGCCCGGATCGTAGTAGTCCATCCAGATGATGTCCGCCGTATCCGCCGGGTCGCCCACGCCGAAGTCGGTCGCGTACCTGCCGAGGTCAAGCTCGACCTCGTAGGCGCGCTTGGCGTTGTAGTAGAGCTCGCCCGCGTCCTGAGCGTTCGCAACGGTTATCGTCACGCGGTTCTGGCCCTCGTGCAGCACGATGTTCTCCATCGCGACGAAGCCCACCGCCTCCTCCAGGCGCTCGCCGCCGACCAGACGCACGCGCATGTTCGACGTGCGGTCCTTGGCGCGGACATACAGGTCAGCCGTCTTCTCCTCGGCGTTGACCGAGACGAAGTATTCAAAGATGTCCTCCTCGAACATCGGCACCGTCGGGTCGGAGGTGACGAGGTCACTCAGGTGGGTCTCCGACTCCTCGTTGTTGCGGTAGATCGAAAGCGAGTTGTAGAAGCAGTTCACTCCGTCGGTGGTGACAAGCACGAACCAGTTGCCGCCCATCTCGGACAGGCTCAGCGCGAACCCGTCGTCGCCTATCTCGCGGGTGATGTTGGTCATGCTGTGGCCGAAGCCCTCGTCCTCGCCCGCCAGGTTCATCAGATAGACGCTGTAACCGCTGTTGATGACATGCCTGTACGCGCTGAGCGACAGGTTGACCGTCTGCTCGGAGGTGGTGTAGTAGAAGTTGCGGTCGGTCTCGTGGTCGGCAACGGTACGGGTAAGCGTCGCGCCGGTGAGCTTCATGTCGGTTATCGGCGAGAAGTTCGCGGTCTCGTACGTTGTGCCGACGCCGGTGGCGAACACGTCGCTTGTGGAGTTCTTGTAGAAGTAGAGCGTGTAGCGAGTGTCGCTGAGTCCGGTGCCCGACTTGCGCGGCTTCGCGGTGATGATGACGCGGAAGGTCTCGCCCGCCTGCAGCTCGGGGATGGTTATGACCGTGTTCGAGTCGCCCACGGTGTTCGGCGTTATCTCAACGCCGTCCTTCGCGGTCGAGTACTCGAACAGGAAGTCCTCGTCGCTGTAAAGCAGCGGGTGGAGGTCCACCGTGCCGTTCATGTTCGACGGGATGGAGGCATAGTAGGTCTCCAGCTCCGGATCGAACACCGGCGCGAAGTCGTAGTACATACCCTCGTGGACCATCGGGATATCCTTCAGGCGTGCCGCGTCACGGCTGCGCTCGCGGGTGACCGAGAGCGTGTAGCGGCGCGAGTGCATGCCGTCCTCCGACGTTACCTCGATGTAGAAGGTGTTCGAGTTGCCAATCGCGACGTTGTTCAGCTCATAGCGGTCATAGACCTTGCTCGAGCCGATGTCCTCCGCGGGTACGCGCAGGGTCTGCTTGTTGCCCGCGTCGTCGGTGTAGGTCACGACGAGATCGCCGGTCGCTTCGTTGGTCTTGGCGTTCGCGAGCACGTCGTAAGGCAGGCGCAGCTCAGGCTCGCCGTCACCGTCGAGGTCGAAGTAGACGACGTGCTCGGGCACGCGCACGCTTCCGTCGGGCAGCGTGACCTTGACCGTCGCGTGGTCGCACGGACGGACGTCGGTGAGATCTATCGTCTCGGTGCCCGCCTTGACGGTCGACGAGTAGATGTAGCGATCCTTCGCGAACGTCGGCGAGAGCACCATCTGGTTGAGCGTGCCGCCCTCGACCATCGGGATGTACTCACCCTCGAGGTTGACGAGGTAGGCGTCGCTCGACTGGCGGTAGACGTGCAGCATGTAGAGCTTGCCCTCCTGGACCTCGCCGGCGATAACACGGCCGTCGTTCCAGACCCAGACCGGGATCTCCATGTACTCAACGCCCTCGTTTGCAACGAAGCGTATCGACTCGTGCGCGTTGAACACCTGAACCTTGCCCGGCTCATGGTACTGCGGCACGAAGGACGCGAACTGGATCATCTGCTTCTCCGGATCGAAGCCCGCGTACTCGGTCTGCGTCTCGACGCCCGGATAGAAGTACTTCGCGCTCGCCGGGATGCGCACGACGTATGCGCCGTAACCGTTGTACACGTCCGCCTCACCCTTTATCGCCGAGGTGTCGTACCATGCCTCGTCGGCGTACCAGATCGCGGTACGCGGGTTGACGGGATCGGCGTCGGTCGCCTGGAAGGTGCCCCTCTGCGTGTCGACGCGCATGTTCAGCGTGTCGCGGTCGGGCGAGAACACGATGTTGAGCGTGTAGACCTTCCACTGCTCGACGGTGGTGACGCGGTAGATTATCTCCCTGTCGCCCACCATAACCTTCTCGTAGCTGACCGAGTTGCGGATTATCGGGCCGCTGTTCGAGTGGTAGATGTTGTCGAACTCATCCGAGCACTCGACCCACGTCTTTGTCGCCTCGTTGTAGACAAGGTAGGTCTCGGAGGTTATCGGCGGGTCGTAGCTGTCCGGTATGTGCTGCTCGAGTCCGACCTGCTCGCGCGTGCTCTCGGTGACGCGGACCTTTATCTTCACCGTGAATATTGTATCGGTGAACTGGCCCTCGTTGCCGTATATGCGGTAATCGACCATGTCGTTGTCGATGAGCGAGACGAGCTTGGTCGTGGTGACCGGATTGCCGTTCTCGTCGGTGCTTTCGACCTTTTCCGCCCTGGCGACGCCGCCCTTGACCTCGGCTATCGCGCCCGGCTTCATCTCGCCGACCGCGCTGCCCGAAAGCTGGCTGTGCTTGCCAAGCTCTGTAATGCTGTTCTCAATTCCGTCATCCGAGCTGAGCGCGATGAAGGTCTCCGCAAGCGTCTTGTCGTACGCCTGCGCGCGGATGACCATATCCTTCAGACCGCTGGTCGAAGCCGCCACGATGTAGGTGTCCGGGCTGCTCGACTGACGCGCGGCGGTCGTGCCGTTGACGCTGACCCAGTCAAGCGACAGGTCGGCGATGCGGCGCACCACGTTCATGTAGTAGTAACGCACCGTGCCGCGCTCGCTGGTCACGCGGACGATGAAGCGGTTGAGACCCGGCTCAAGCTCGACTTCGCACTCTATCTCGTTTGCGTCGTTGCTTATCGGCCAGGAGCGGTCGCCCTCGGCGCGCAGCAGCGTGACCGTCGAACCGGTGCCGAGCTCCTCGTGGTAGTGGTTCGCCTTCGCGTGGAAGATGACCGAATCCACCGAGCTGGGCAGGTCGTAGTCATAGGTGTAGGTGTTGTAGAAGCCGAAGAACCTGTTTCCGCGCATCGACTCGTCTATCGTGCCGTCCGCGTTCACGCCGATGCAGGTCTCGCCCGGGCTCTCGGTCGTCGGCGCGTAGTTGCGCAGCTCCATAACGACGCCGTCCTCTATGCCGGTCTCGTTGAGCGAGTAGTACACCGGCTTGAGGTAGTTGTCGTCGCTCATCACATGATAGCTCACGCGATAAGTCTTGGTGAGGGACATATGCTTGTATCCGTCTATCGCCGGCACAACCAGCTTTATCGGCACGGTCTCGAGGTCGCGCAGCATATCCACCTCAACGGTGACCGTCGGGACGAACTTGTACGCGGCCCTGGTCGAGCCCGCCTGGACGAACGGCGTGTTCATGAATCCGTTCGCGTCCGGAGTGCTCAGGCTGGTGGCGTACTCGTAGTAGTACTTCCTGACGCCCGCAAGCTCGGCGTTCTCCGCCGCGGTGAGCGTCTCTCCGCGCGCGACTCTCTTCGCGAGCTCGTAGACAGCCTCGGTCGGGTAGACGGTGATTATCGTGCGATCCTGCTCGTCGAGCGAGTAGACGAACACCTCGTCCGAGCTGTCGACGTCGAAGCGCATCTCGAGCACCAGCGAGTCGACCGCCTTCGTGACGCGGACACCGACCTGCTCCTCGTAGAACTCGGCCCATGTCTTGCCGCCGAACTTGTCGTCCCTGTGCTTGTCGAAGTATGCCACGAGCAGCTCGTCGAGCACCTTGTACAGATCCTCGCCGGGTATGTCGTCCAGCTGACCGTACTCCTCCTCCATCTCGGCGGTGTACAGCTCGGTGTCGTCGCCGTAGAGCACCGCGTCGTAGACCACGTCGCGCCAGTCGCTTATCACCGTTGCGCTGTAATAGTCGGTGTAGTAGGTGGTACGGTTTTCGATAAGCTCGCCGAACGACACTATCGCGTCCGCATAGACGGTCAGGTCGCCCGTGGTCGAGCCGTCGATCAGGTTGTAATCGACGGTGTACTCGAGCACCGAGCGCATGAACTGTCTGCCGCCCTTGAACGGCACGCGGCTCTTCGCAAGCTCAGGCGCGGTCGCCTCGGCTATCTCTATCGAATCCATCTCCTTGCTGAAGGTCGCGAGCTGGTTGAGGTAGAGGTCGATGTTGACATAGTAGATGGCTATGACGTAGTAGTTCTCGGTCAAGGTCGCGTCGAACGGCGTGACGGTCAGGTAGTAGTAGTTCCAGCCGTCCTCGAGGTTCTCCACGCGGATGTGCAGCTGACCCTGATCCTTCGCGTCGAGCGCGGCGACCGGTATAACGTGATCGCCGGTCGAGTCCTTGTAGCGCAGGACATACGCGTCGCGCTCAAGCTCAATGCCCGCCGAGACCTGCGACGCCTTGATGAGCACGTCGGCTGTGCGGTCGAGGTTGTAGACGGTCGCCATAGCGGTCAGCTTGCCGCGGCGTGCCGGATCGGTGTCGGTCGAGCGGTTCAGCTCCATACGCTCGCCCTCGATGTAGATGTAGTCGAGCCACTTATCGAGCGCGTTCTTGCGCAGCGCCGCCCTGAAGGTGCGGCGAGCCTCGCCGTACTTCACTTCGACCGGCACTATCGTCTCCGAGCCGTAGAGCGCGACCCTCGGGTTCTGCGTGAAGAGCATATCTCCGTTCGGGTTGCCCTCCGAATCAATGAGGATCTTCTCCTGATCCTGGACGGTTATGCCGTACGCCGAGTAGGTTATAACGTGGATGTCACCGTAGGTGTTGTCCACAACGCTGAACTGGCCGTTGGAGTAGCTGTCGCCATTCGAGATGTCGATGTTCATGCTGGTCGGACGTCCGACGACCGTCGGGTTCAGACGATCGGCGAGGTCGAGGTAGGTCGAGCCCATCTCCACCGACGCGAGGCTTACATCGTAGACTATCTCGCGGTAGATCGTGCGGCTGGTGAAGTCCTTCGCCTCGCGCACGTTGTCGTTGACGGTGCCGTCGTTTATCAGCATGATCGGAATCTGGGCGCTGCTGCTGCATCCGACGTGGACAACACGTCCGACGCTCGAGCTGGAAGCGTCCACGAACGGAGCGAACTCCTCGGACGGTATCCATCTCTGGCAGCCCGGGCAGTAGTACTCCATCGTCATATCATCCTGGTCGAAGTGGTACATCAGACCCGGGACCTCGTTCTTGCCGTTGATGTCCAGCGTACCGCGGTCGATGCCCATGTAGTAATAGGTGGCGGTCGGGTACCTGGAGTACTCCTCGGCGCTGGTCTGGACGAGCAGACGGTAGTAGCCGTCCTCGGTCAGGCTCATCACACGTCCCTGCGCGGTTATGATTATGCCGCTGAGGTCAACGCGCGTGTTGTAGATTATCAGCTCGTACGGCGTAGGCTCGGTGATGCCCGGAACGTGAACGTAGATGCGCAGGCGGATGCTGACCGCGTCTCTCGGCATTGCGACATAGCCGTTGAGGATGTAGCGGTTGGAAGCTCTCTCGCTGCTCAAGACAGCCGACTCCTCGGTCGGTATCGGATCGACACCGCCGGTCTTGGTCGACAGCTTGTTCCAGGTGGTGCTCGCCACTTCTTCGGTGTAGTACTCGAACTTCATGAAGCTGCCGCCCTCGATATCGGTCAGCTCAAGCCATGCCGAGCGGTTGGACGCCTGGATGTTTATCGGGATGAAGGTGTAGTCCTTGTCCTGATCGGTGGAGACGTATCCCGCGTAGTCCATCGTGCCGACCTTGGTGGTCGGGATGTCCGCCGGGCTCTCGTCGCCGGTGGTGTTCTTGCGTCCGACGAACACGTTTATCGCCGTCTCGACCGACTGGTTGAGTATGACTATCTTGTACTCGCGCTGCGTGTGGCCGTCCGGAGCGGTGACACGCACCCAGTAGACGAGCGTCTCCTTGGAGGTGGTGTCTATCTTGTCCTCGGTGGCGTAGCCGGTGCCGAGCTCACGATACCTTCCCTCCCAGGTGTCCTTTATCTCAATCTTCGAGTCGCTCTTCTCGGTACGGAGCTCGAGGTCGAAGCGCGCGGCGTCCACAGGCATCGTGATAGTCCAGGTCACGATACCGTCCACGTTCTCGCCTTCGGTGCCGCGCGCCTTGTCGGTGCCGAGCGGCTTGCCGTTGTACTCGAGTATCTCTATACCGTTCGCCTCGACCAGGCGAGCGTTCGACGACGAGCGGCAGATGCGCAGCTTGTACCAACGCTGCTGGCGCGTGCCGTCCGCGTTCATCGGGGTCATGGCACGGAAGAAGACGTAGTCCTCGGTCAGCGTGCCCATGTTGTAGTTGGTTATCGCCTCGTGGATGCCCGACTTCATCATGCGCGGAGGCTCAACGGTGCCATCCGCCTTCACCTTCTCGTGCGACCATATCTCAATGTAGGTCGTCAGCGACTCGGAGATGCCGGTCAGCTTCACTTCGCTTATGCCGTCGCGCACGGTGGTCCAGACGTTGTAGACCTGGACGTGCTGCTCGGTCGGAACATCCATATAGGTGATGTACGGCTCATCCTCAACCGCCAGGTTTCCGAGGCGCTCGTTGAGCGTGCCGGCGTAGATCTTCAGATCGAGGTCGCTGACCGTCTCGCGCTTGCTGAACACCAGCAGCACCAGCTCGACCTGATCGCTCAGGCCGTTCGACGTGCCGGTAGTAAACGCGTTGTAGCGGTCGGACGCGCCGACGAGTATCGGGTAGACGATGCTGTCGCCGAGCACCATCTGTCCGAGCGACACCTGGATGGAGGACACGCCCTTCGAGAATGCGTTGAGTGTGGTGCGGTTCGCGTTGACATACTTCTCGTCGTCAAGCGCGGTCGCGACCAGGCTGCCCGCGTTGGTCTCGTCCTTGCCGATGTCGACCTGGTAGACGCGGATGTTGCCGGTGTTGAGACGCACCGCCTGCATATCCTCGCTGCCGCCCTTCGGCCACAGCCACAGCGTGCCATCGGTCTCGTCGAGACGGAACTCGATGTCGCCGTCCGCCGAGTAGATAACGGTGCTGACCGCCGACTCCGGAGCGTTCGCGCCGGTCTCCTGGAAGTAGAGCAGATCCGCCTCGGTGCGGAGCTTGGAGATGAGTCCGTTTTCGCGCGTGCCGTCGGTGGCGATGAGGTTGCCCGCCTCGTCGACATCGAGGAAGAGCGTGTCACCCGAGCCGTCGAGCTCGGTACGGCGCAGCGCCATACGCTCGTGATAGGTGATGCTGTCGAGCGTGAGCACGTTCTCTCTGCGCTGGAGCAGTATCTCGTACACCTTCGGGTTGCGGTCGCCCGCCATGCTTGAAACATGCACGGTGTATGCGGTCAGCTCGCCCTCGTCCATCGGCACCGAGATGACTATCTGGTGCGCGTA
This sequence comes from uncultured Oscillospiraceae bacterium, assembly GCA_964493515.1. Taxonomy (GTDB): domain Bacteria; phylum Bacillota; class Clostridia; order Oscillospirales; family JAAYOS01; genus CANRIN01. The sequence goes on from CAZBNJ010000001.1 coordinate 14,728, forward strand.
GTCGTTTGCCGAGAACTTGGTCATGCCGGTCGCGTCTTCGACAAGCTCGGTCCACGGATTCTCGTATCCGTCCTCGTTCTTGCCGTGGTAGAACTCCATCAGCTCATCCTTGTATGTGTCGGTCTCCGGGTCATAGACCTGGCGGTAGACCGAGATGAGCGCGGTCTCGGTTATCGTGGTCAGCTCAAGCGTCGCCACCGTCGCGCCGTAAGGCACGTCGAAGGTTATGCTGAGGCTGGTGGTGTCGCCGTCCTGCTCGGTGTTCGAGATGTAGCGGTGATCCTGGAGCAGCTTCGCGCTCTCGAGATAGCGGTTGCCCGCCAGACGGTTGAAGCGCAGCTCGTACAGCTGTCCCTGGATGGACGGCGAGTTGGTGCCTATCCACTGCTGGTTCTCCGAACGGACGTAGATCGCCACCGAGCGGTCGCCGACCGAGCCGACGCCGGGTATGCTGTCCAGACGCACATACGCCGGATCGTTCGCGCCGTTCGCGTCGGATGCGCGGTTGTAGCTCGTGCTGCCGTTTCCGGTGTTCACGCCGACAGCCGCCTCGTAGTACTCGCTTCGGACCCACAGGTCGACCGAGGTGGTCTCCTCGCCGATGTCGACGCCGAACAGGGTCGGGATGTACTCGCCCTTGAAGTCGAGCACCGGAGTGCCGTCGTCCTTGGTGATGTAGCGGTACGGCTCGTAGAGCGTCGTGCCGGACATTATCTGCTCGATGACCGAGGTGGCTATCAGCCTTGCCATGTTCTCGGCAATGCCTATCGACCTGTCGGTCAGCAGCTCGACCAGCTGCTCGGTCGAGGTCACGCCGCGGAGCTGATAATTGTTCGGATCGGCGTCGAGCAGTCTCCACGCGCTGGTAGCGTCGAGCTTGACATACTTCCAGCCGCCGAGCGACGGAGTGTACTTGTCCGCAGCGGTGTCGCGCTCGACGATGTACACGAGCTGGTTGTACTCGAGCTTGCTTCCGGTAACGGTCGTCGGGCTGGACGCCTGTCCGCCGACGGTGCGATAGAGCGGGTAGGCGTTCGGCGCGAGCGTGCTCGGGCTGTTGCCGGCGCTGTACGGATACGCCCAGATGCCGTAGTCATAGCCGAGGATCTCGCCGGTCTCCTCATCCGTGTTCGGGATCTGGATGAGGTCGCGGTTCTCGGTGTCCGCGTTGCGCATCTCAAGCACATAGCGCTCGCGGGTGCCGTCCTGCGCCACGATGTCGAAGTAGATATACTCGGTCGCGACAGCCTCGAAGCTCGGATACTTACGGTTGGTATCGTCGCCGGTCGAGTTGTAGTCAAGTATCTTCGCGTTGTAGTCCGTGACCTCCAGCTGGAGCGTGTAGCCATAGTTCAGCTGGCTTATCGCGCGTCCGGTGCCGGTGAAGGCCTCACGGTAGGTGGTATCCAGTCCGATGCTCGGGTTGAACGCCTGCGGCACGTTGCCGTAGATTACGACGGTGCTCGTTGCCGAAGTCGCGGTGACCTCGACCTCGAACGACTGCCTGTACTCCGCGTTCGTCGTGCCGTCGTTCGACAGCGCCGCCGAGTAGACCTTACGCTCGACCTCGGTTATCTTGTCGGCGGGGATGAGCACCGTGCCGTTGCTCGCCACGATAGCGCCATCCGCTATCTTGACCGAGCTTGCGAGCACCTCGGCGCCGTTGTACCTTATGACCGCGCCGTTCTCGTCTATCAGACGGCCTCTCGAGTTGACTATCATGCCGTCGTTCGACTTATACGCGTAGTAGTAGCGCAGCAGCTCCGGCTCAATGGCGCCGTACTTGCGCGCGGTCGAGCCATCCGCCAGCTGACGCTCGCGTATGTCGTCCGCGGTGCGGTAGATGTCCTCCGCCACTCCGCTGTCGTTCAGGAGCTGATACTCCTTGGCGTAGTGCGGATAGCGGCTGTACGCGATGACCTGTCTGACGCCCGCGTCGGACGACGAGACGATCAGGCGGTACAGCTCGGTGCCCTTCGTGCCGTCCTCCGCCTCGATTCCGACCGAGACGTAGCCGACCAGCTTCTTGATGTTGTTTATCGCCTCAATGGCATCCGGATAGCCCTCGACCTTGGCGTAGACGAGCTTGCCGTCCTCGCCGAGCGTGGTCTTGTCAAAGGTCTGCTCGCCGTCCGGAGTCTCAACGGTCAGCTTGCCCATGCGCTTGTCGATGACGTTCTCCGGCGAGTAGAGCACCACCGGCGCGTAGTACACGCCGTCTATCTCGATGAAGCTCGAGGAGTTGACGGTGAAGTCATACGCGGTGTTCGGACGCTCAGCGCCGACGCTTGCGATCGGGGAGCCCTGGCCGGATATGCTGCTGAGCTCGGCGTCGCCGTCCATCCACTGGACTATCGCCTGACCGTTCTTTATGTAGACCTCGAGGTCGTACACAGCGGTGCGTCCGCTCTCGGCGGTGGCGGTTATGCGTATCATCGCGCGCGAGTTCTGCTTGTCGCCCATGTCGCCCTGGCCGACCAGTATCTTCGACAGGTCAAGCTCTATCGGCTTATCGGTGCCAAGCTCTATCTCGAACATATCGCTTACTGCGGTTATCGTGTTGCCCGACTGCGCGACGGTGACGCTGCTCGCGCTCACCGGAGCGGTGCCGTAACCGTTCAGCGCGTCCTCGTACGCGTACACCGCGAGCATCGTATCGCGCAGCGGCTCGTTTATCTGCGGCGCGACCCACAGCGTGAGCGTGCGGTCGTTGCGGTTATTTATCTGCGACGCTATCTCGCGGCGGATGCCCTCGAGCGCGGTGTACTCGCCGTCCTTGTCCTCTATAGCGTCGAAGCTGACGAGCAGCGTCTCGGCAAACGGAGTGTTGTCCGGCTGCGCCATGTAGATGTTCAGCTCTGCCACGTCGCTGCGGCGGCGCGCAACGAGCTGTGCCGACGCGGTTATCGGGAACTCGACGGTCGTGACCGTCTCGCCGTCCACCTCGCGGCTTATCTCGATGCCGTAGCCGACCTCGATCATGACCATCGAGGTCTTGCCAGACGTGCGGTTGAACATCCTGTCGGCGATGCTCGCGACGAAGTTTGCGTCGCTCTCGGTCCACTCGCTCCAGACAACGCCCTTCGCGTCCAGACCCTCGTACTTCTCGTTCAGCTTTGCCGCGCTCATGCCTGCGGTGATGTCGGCGAGCACGCTCTTCGCGTCGGTGTAGTCGGCGACGTAGGTCGTGCCGTTGTAATCGACGGCGAAGTTGTTCGCCAGACGCTGATATGCCGCGAACAGGTAGTCGTACAGTGCCGCCGCGTCCTCGTTCGTCTCATAGTCTGCCGGCTTGGTCGGCGCCATGATGTACGCCGCGCGAGCGTACAGCGCGTTCTCACCGAGCACGTTCTCGGCGTCGGCGAGCGTTATGGTCACGTTCAGCGTCTCAGCGTCCATTATATCGCCGGTGTACAGACGGACATCCTGCTCGACCAGCTCGTACAGCGCGTTCGTCGCGGTGCTCTTGCGCTCGTTCTTCGTGGACTCGAGCGTCGGATAGCTGTCCTCGTCGCCGTAGCTGACAGTCGGCGCGTCGATGCCGATGTCGATCTCGACTATCTTCAGCGTGTACTGCTTCTCGGTCGAGTAGTTGTTCTTTGCCGGCTTGACGACTATCTCGGTGTCGGCAAACGTGCCGGCCGCCGTGACAGCGAAGGTCGCCGTGCGCGCGATCGTCGCGGTCGAGGTCTCGTAGGTGTAGTCCTCGCCGTCGAGGTCGAACTTCACCAGCGCGGATGCCTTGTCAGCAAACGCGGTTGCGGTCAGCTCGGTCGCGTTCGTCTTGGGCAGATACGCGGTGTAGACATCCTCCGCGGTCTTGTACGCGGTGACAGTCTGGTTCTTGCCGTAGGTCACGGTCACATGGTCAAGCTCAGCGTCCTCCGCCGGGTTTATCTTGATGTACTCGGTGCGGGTGCGGAAGTCGCTCTGGCTGTTCGCCGTGGTGTCGGTAACGACTATCTTCGCGTAGACAACGCTCTCGCCGTCCCACGCGTCCGCGACCGTCTTCTCTATCGCGGCGCTGCCGTACTGCTCGCTGACCACGTTTGCGGTGTCGAGCGACGCAATGCCGAGCCATGTGTTGTAGTCCGCGCTGTATGCCTTAGCGGCGACGTCGACCGACTTGGTGCCGGTGATCGGCTGCTCGACATACGCGACATAGCCGGTGACCTTCGTGCCGTTCGGCAGCTCAAACTCGACGTTCCTGCGTGCGTCAACGGCGGTCGCCATATCCGCGGCGTTCGCGGCCTTGACCATCGTCAGCGTTGTCACAGCGCGGTTGACTATCACGCTGTACACCGAGACGATGTCCGCGCTCGAGCGCACGACCACATCGAGTATCGCAAACTCTGCGTACTCGCCGTCGGTGTTCTTGGTAAAGTCGAGGTGGAAGCGCTCGAGCTTGTTGGTCGCGGTCTTCCACGCGTCGGCGTAGTCCGCCGAGTCGCGGTATTCCTCGCCGAGCGCCTTGAGAGCCGCCGCGTCGAGGCTTGCCGCCTCCTCGCTGTACTCGCGCATGACCGCTATGACCTTCGCGTGCTGCGACGAGGTCTCGGTGGTCAGGTAGAAGCCGTGAGCACCCTTCTCGATGCCGACCTCCTCCGGGAAGACGTACGGTGCATTCGTCGCGGTCTCGCTGGAGACGGTGAGCGTCTTGTTCGGCTCGTCGTCGAAGGTCGCAACGCCCTTTATCGTCTCCTTGTGCTCGATGGTCACATGGTTATCCACAAGCGTGGTGTCGTTGTCCATCTTCACAACATCGACGTAGTAGCGCGCGCTCAGGTCGGTAGCTCCCGGCACGTTTCCGCGTACCACTATCACGAAGCGCTTCGAGTCCGCGCCCTCCGGTATCTCGACCTCAAAGCCGTCGGTCGGGTCGATCTTGTCGCCGACAGGCTCGCCGTTCGCGCCCATCTCGTACAGCTCAACGACCGCATTGTCGTCGTAAGCCTTGATGTCGAGTATCGGGTTCGCCGCCGGATACTTCTCGGCGTCGGTGGTGGCGTTCTCAACGGTCGGATAGTTCGGTATCTTCGCGGTGTAGACGGTGTAGGTCTTGCCGCCGTAAGTCGCGCTGCCGGTGCGTCCCTCGACCGCGACACGGTCGGTCACGACCTTGTCGGTGTGCGTATCGGTGCCCGTTCCGGCGATGCCGCCCTTGTCGACAGCGGTCGCGGTCAGCGTCTCGATGTCGAGGTAGAGCTTGTTCATCGTCAGGTTGTACGCCGCGCGCATGGTGTTGTCGGTCGAGCGGACGAAGGCGTAGGTCTTGCCGCCGTTCTCGAGCGTGATGTTCTTCAGCGTGTCGGTGTGACGCTTGAGCGTCAGGTTCTGCCAGGTGGTGCGGTCGTTGGTCAGGACCTCGCTGTGGCTGAGCGCTATCTGCGCGCCCGGCGCGACGGTCGTGCCGCGGACATCCGCCTTCTCGACGGTGGACGGATAGTAGATGACAAAGTTGTGCGTCTCCACGCCGTTCTCGTCGAATATCTGGGTCGCCTCACGCTGCTGCGCGCCGTTGAACGGGTCGTTGTATATCAGCTCGAACTTCTCGAGCTTGACATCGGCGCCGCGGCGGAACGCGTAGACGTAGTACTCGGCGGTGTACGGCACCGTCGCGTAGGTTCCGTCGCCCAGGGCGATGCGCGCATACGAGCGGACGCTTATGACGTATATCGCCATCTGCGTGTTGCCCTCGATGCGGTGCGTCTCGTTTATCGTGGTGGTGTAGGTCGACTGGAAGCCGTTTTCAACGCTCACCAGCTTATCCATCTCCGCCTTGCCGACGGTGCCGGTGGCGAAGCTGGACGCCGACCACAGCGTCGCGCTGTTCGACGATGCCTCAAACAGGGCGGTCAGGTCGAACGAATCGTCCGCCGACTCCGGTCCGAGCACTATCTCGTAGTAGCGCACCGGCTCGCCCTCAATGGTGTAGTTCTGCTCAACGCCGTCAACGATCAGCCAGTGCTGCTCGACCGTCTGCGGGCCGACGCCGGTCGCGTCGTCCATCGTCATGGTCTTGAGCGTCAGGTCGACCACCGAGATATTGAGTGCATAGCTCGCCTTGTTGCTGCCGTCCGACGAGGTCACGTCTATCCTGGTGTTTATCGTGCCGTTGTTGACAAGGCTCACATCCAGCTCGAGCGTCGTCTCGCCGATGTAGCTCTCGGTCTTGCCCATCGCGGTCACGTCGACAGTCGCGTACGGATGCTGGCTCTTCGCGTCGATCCACGCGGTCACAGCGGTGGACGGTATCGCCGCCGCGTAGCCGGTCGCGGTCTTGTAGACGGTCGCCGTGCCCTCCTTGCCGAGGTCGTCGATGTAGCGGATGACCGGCAGGACGATGTTCGCGTTTGCGTCCGCCTTGTAGATGCGCAGCGTCGCCTGACGCGGCTCCGCGACCGAGTTCAGGTGCGCGCGCACCAGTATCGCGAGCTCGGTGTAGGTCACGCCGTACTCGTCGGTGTGGTCGCGTCTGAGCGTCAGTGCGTCGTCGCTCCAGATGTAGTCGTGGCTTGCGTTCGGACGCGCCGGAGCGGTGTATGCCGCGTTGACCAGCGCCTTCTTGCTGACCGCGGTGATGACCGTGTTTGCGGTCGCGGCGGTCGGGTCGCTCTCAAGCGCGTCGTAGCGGTCGATGCCCGGCGCGATGCCGTCGACACGCTGTATCGCCTCGACATCGTCGACGGTGACCGACAGGATGCGGTCGTCCTCACGGTAGATGACCACCGAGTAGTTGCCCTTCGTGCCGTCCATCGCGGTCACGCCGAGCGAGTAGCGGGTCTCGTCCGTCTCGAGCAGCTCGTCGACAGCGGTCGCGCGCGCACGGGTATGCGCTATCGTCTTGCCGTCGGCGGTGTGGGTCGGAGTGCCGTCCTCACGCTTGAAGTCGAGGTAGCTCAGGTCGCTCGGGCCGATAAGCTCGATGTCGACTATCTCAACATATTCGGGCAGGAACACGGCATACTCGCCGTCCAGTCCGGCCGCCGGGTACAGCTCCGCGACCTTGGTCTGCGGCTCGCCGTCCTTGTCAATGTAGTGGACTATGACCGACTGCATACCGGTCTCGCTGTTCAGGCGATAGATACGCAGATACTTGGTGGTGAAGTACATCGGCAGCATCCAGTCGAGGTCATCCGAACCGACCTTTATCTCGAACTCGCTGCGCTCGTCGAAGCGGCGCGCTATCAGGTTGCCCTCGGCGTCGAGTATCTCCTCGTACATCGGCGCGAGCTTCTGGGTCGGACGATAGATGCGGCTGCCGTCGCCGGCGGTCGGATCCGCCGCCTTGACGTCCAGGTCGCTGACCGACAGGTGCGTGTACGGGCTGTGCGCCGCGTCGTTGCCGTGCATCGCGGTCTGTATCTCAAGCGCCGCGTAGCTCGACTCGACCTCGCCGAAGTCCTTGCCCGCTATCGCGTAGTAGACCACGCGGTCTACGCCGTCGATGTTGTCGATGTAGAACTGCGGCTTGCCGGCGTTCGCCGTCAGCACGTCGAAGTCGTCAACTATCAGTCGGTCAAGCTCGAGGTTGACCACCGCAAACTCGAGCGGATAGTGCGCGTGTGCGCTGCCGTCCGACGACTCGACGGTTATCATGGCGGTGCCGAGGTTGCGGACCTCCTTGTCCTTCTGGGTCGCGCTGCCCTGGGTCATCTTCGCCGCGTTGTAGCTGTCGTCGGCGTTCTTCACGTCGATGCCGACCTTAGCCGCGATACGGTTCGCAACGGCGGTCAGGTCGCCGTATATCGCTGCCGCGACATCGCCGCTGGTGAGCACGATGCGGTACGCGGTCGCGCCCTCGTCGTTTATGAACTGCTCGGCGCGGACGACCATCTCCTGGCCGTTGAGCGAGTAAGTGAAGTAGAGATCCTTCAGCGTCACGTCGTTGTTGGTCAGGTAGACGTTGAGTATCGAGGTACGGAACTTGGTCGGCTCCGCGTCCTCTGCGCGCGACTTTATCTCGAAGCGGGTCAGCTCGCCGTCGGCAAGGCTCTGCGAGAATATCGACGCACGGCGGAGGTCGACGCCCACTCTCGGGTTCGCCGCCGACTCGTTTGCCTGGCCTATCGTGACCATGGCGACCGAGTCGGTCGTCTCAACGATTATCGTCGAGGCGCGGAGGTTGGTGTCCGGAATGTAGACGTTGTAGACGTCGCCGTTGTGGTCGGCGCTTACGCGTCCAACGCCCTCGTACTTGAAGCGATCGGCGACATTGTCCGCCTTCTCGTTTATCGCCATGTCGACGCTGTCGCCCTCGCTGCCCTCAACGAGTATGCGGCGCAGCGAATCGTCGTCGTTTATGCGAGTCAGAACGAGGGTGTACTCCTCGACATACTTGCGGACACGGACTTCCTCGCCCGCCGCGTTGTAAGTCGTGCCGTAGGTTATGACGTATATCGGCAGGTACGCCACCTTGAAGGAGACGTTCGCCGCCTGCTCGCCCATCGTCGAGAGATGCGGGAACTTGGCGAGCTGCGCGCCGTCTATGGTCATCCAGGTCAGCTCATCGAGCACCAGCGTGTAGCGTCCGTCCTTGGTGGCGGTCGCAACCGCGTTCTCGCTGTTCTGCGTGAACACCGACTGACCTATCAGGCTGCCGCTGCGCTGTACCGGCGTGCGGATACCGTCGCTGCCGTTGGTGGTGGTGTTCGACGCCGCCTTGTCGTAGATGTACGAGTCGAAGCCGAGTATCACGGTGTTCGACTTGTTCACCGGGTCGATGCTTATCTCGACGTACTTGTCCTCGTTGCCGATGAGCGTCGAGTAGTAGATGTAGGAGTTTCCGGCGGTGTCGAGCACCGGCTTGCCGCTCTCAACGACCGTCTGCGGCAGCAGCTCGGTGAAGCTGCTGGCTTCCTTGGCCCTCAGCGTGCCCTCGTACTTGCCGTTCGCGAAGCTGACTATCTCGGTCTCGCCGCTCGCAACGCGCACGCTCTCCAGTCCGGTGGCGAAGTTGCCGCTCTGGACGACCACGACGTACTCGGTCGCGGCGGTCGTGTCACCGTTCTCCGGGGTCAGGCGGACGAGATAGCGGTTCTGCGCGCCGGTGTCGGCGGCGAGCGTGTAGCTGTACCTCGCGCCGTTCTGGGTGCCCGCGACCGGGACTGTGCTGCCGTCTGCGGCGTAGACGAACACCTCCGCCGTCGAGCCAAGTCCGGTCTCGAGCGTCATCGCAAGGTTCGCCGACACCTTGCCGACATAGGTGAATACGTTGCCGGTAACGGTGCGCGTCCAGCTGCCCGCAATATCGAGGCTCTTCAGCTCGGTCTGCGAGTAGCGGCGGTTTATCGTGATGTTGACGACCTTCTGCGTCGTGTCATCCGACGAACGCACGCCGGGCACGAGAGTCAGTCTGTCGCCGCTCATCGCAAACGCTCTCTCGTAGAAGCCCACGCCGCCGACGATGCGGTTCAGCTCGTTCAGATAGCCCACCGTCGCCGACTCGTCCGCCGAGCGCAGGAACACCTTTATCGACTCGGCGTCGCGGTCGACGGTTATCGAATAGTTGCCGTTTGCGTCGGGCCTCAGCGTCTGCTGGGTCTCGAGGCCGCGGTCGATTATGACCTCGGTGAGAGCGGTGTTCGCGCTCTGCTTTGCCACCTCGAGGGTGTAGGTCGTGTAGCCGGACGCCGAGTAGACGGTCACGGTGAACTTATCCTGTCCGTTCGCGCTGAGCGGGACATTCTTGAAGTCGTAGATGCGTGCGACGGTCGCGCCGCCGGCATCCTTGTTCTCGGATATGGTCGTGGCGGCGATGGTCTTGCCGTTCTGCGTGAGCAGTATGCTGTGTGTGCCGCGCTGGGTGGTCAGACGGATGTCGGTCGCGGTCGCGCCGCTCGCGACAAACTGCTTATACACGCCGAACTCGTTGAGCGACGTCACCTTGCCGCCGACCGCGACCTCGCCGAGGGTGTGGAGCGCCGCAGCGTCACGACGGACGGTTATGCTGGTGTTGGATACGGTGCCAAATCCGTTGCCCGAGTAAGTGTAGATACGGATCGGGATGGTCACCGACGGACGGGTCGCGCTCAGGTTCAGCGTTATATCGCGCAGGTCGCTTGCAAAGACCGGATCGTTGCTGCCGATCTGGACCTTCGCGACCGCGCTGGTGGCGCTTATCTCAAGGCGTATCTTCTCCGCCGACGCGGGCACGGTGTAGTAGTAGTTCGCAGCCGACGCGAGCGTCACGCCGCCGACGCTGACCGACGCGATGTGCGCCGCCGCGCGGACGATGTACAGCGTGTACTTCTCCGCCTGACCCGCCGCGATGAGTGCCGCGAGCGCGTCCATATACTGCTTGCTGCCCGACTCGATGCCGCTGCCGCTTATCGCCTGCCAGTTCGCGTTGTCGCTGCGCTGAGCGTCCGCGCTGACGACGTAGAACTCAACGCGGGTCACGCCGGTGTTCAGCGCGCCGACGCCGCCGGTTCCGACCGCTATCTTCTGCGTGTCGCCGAACTCGAAGCCCTCGGTGACCGCCTCGCTGTAAACGACATACTGCTTCGAGTTGTTGCGCTCGAGCGTGAAGTACGCGTCGCTCGTCGAATTCCTCAGCGATGCGAAGTATGCCTGCTTGCCGTCGCCAAGGCTTATCAGCTCCGCGTGTGCGGCGGTCTCAGCCGAAGCGAGCGCGTCGCGCACGATTATTCCGCTGATGCCGGTGTCGGTAGCCGAGTAGTAGTCGAGGACTATCCTCAGCTCGGAGTAGTACTTCGCGTTCGCCTTGAAGGTCTCGATGCGCGAGTTGTAAGTCGTCTCGTCTATCTCGCCCGCGGCGTATGCCTCTTCGATCGCCTTCAGCTCTTCAACGCCGAACGCGCTCATTATCGTTGCGATGTAGACATTGCGTCCGATCTTCGGCACCGGCAGGTTCTCGAACACTCCGCCGCCGCGCTTGGAGTCGAGCGCCGCGTTCTCGGTGCTCTCCGAGTAGATGGTCACGACGTCGAGGTCGCTCTGCGGCGTGATGGTGACGCTCACCGGCTCGCGGGTGCGGACTTCCTTGTAGTACTCGCCCGCGACGTTGTAGTAGTAGGTCCAGCCGTTGGTTATGACCTGCTCCTCGAACTTCGCTACCGCGTCCGGATCGGTGCTGGTCGGATCAAAGAAGCCCTGCGGCGCGTACGAGTCGATATACACGCCCGAGCGCGACTCGGCAAACGAAGCCCTGTTGTCGCTCATCACCGACTCGTCTCCGCGGTGATAGATGCGCAGCGTGTACCACTGCTGACGCTCGAGCGACGAGCTCAGCACATAGAAGTTTATCGTAAGCGAGCTGCTCGTCCGCGCGAAGCTCGTGCGGTCGATGAACAGATAGCCCTCGCCCTCGCCGCTCGCGCTGTCGGTCAGCGCATGGCCGTTGGTCGCGTTGACCGGGATTATCGTGCTGTAACGGTTTGCAGCCTCGATGCGCGCGGTCAGGTTCTCAAGGCTCGTCGGGACAGCCACCTCGTACACCGTCGGGTTGTCCGGACGCTGATACGCCACATACTGCGTGTCGGTATCCGGCTTGCCGCCGACGAGCGGGTAGACGATTATGCCGCCGAGATCGGTGCTGTGAGTCGTGCGCGAGATGTTGATGTTGTAGGTCTTCTGCGCGTTCGGCGTGGCGACGAAGCCGTTCTCCTCGTGGAAGAACTTGGTGTCGCGCACAACGAACTTCACGTCGACGCTCGAGCCTTCCTCGACGGTGTCGGGTATCTCGTACTCATAGCTGCCGCTCACGAACGGGTCGAAGCCCGCGTCGCCCGCGACCGACACGACCTTGACGACCTGCTCGCCGGTGTAGCTCGGCGCTGCGTCGACCGTCTTGAAGCTTATCGGGAACTGGGTCTTTGCGATGTTGAAGCTGTACTCATCCTGGTCCTTCTGGATGACGCGTCCGCCGACCTCGACCTCGTACACGCCGAGGTGCGCCGAGCCGCGACCGACGTTCAGGTAGTAGACAGCCGTGGTGGTGCCGTCCTGCGCCGTGACCGACACGCGTATCGCGGTCGCGTTTGCGGGCAGGTTCACGCGCACGCCGCCGAAGTCCACCGTGCTCGAGGCATCGCGCATGGCGACCGCGCCGACCGACTCGATGTAGCGAGCGGTCGAGCCGTGCGAATCGACATAGCTGATGTACCTGATCGACAGCGGCGACCATGCGGCGTTCTCATAGCTGTCCGCGGTGAACGCCGAGGTGTTCGCGGTGATGTAGTCGACGTGGTTTATCGTGGTGTAGTCGTTGAACGGCACGATGTCGAAGGTCGAGGTGCCGGTCTTGATGTCCGGAGCGACGGTGTAGTACGGATGCGCCGCGCTGCCGATGTTCTCGTCCTCTGCCTTCAGCGCCTTCGCGTCGACCATCTGCGCCTTCGAGCGGGTCAGGTACTCCTCGGTAAGTCCGCGCGCCGAGTCGGTACCGATGTCGGTCTCGCTCGACTTCGGCACTATGCGGATGATGTAGGTCGCCTTGGAGATGCCGTCCGCTGCGGTCACGATCGCCTCGTAGCGTCCGAGCGCCAGGCCCGAGAAGGTCGAGCCGGTCAGCGGCGCGTTTATCTCGCCGGAAACTCCGGTGACCGGGTTGTTATAGTAGTCGTTGAGCATACGCCAGGTCAGGCTCGCGCCGTCGGCGATCTGCATGTACGGATCAGCGGTGGTAGCGCCCGACGGGACGTACAGCGCCAGCGTGCGTCCGTTCTCACCCTCGACCTGCGCGTTCTTGTACGGGTCGTTTGCGGCGACGCGGCTGTCGTTGTTGACAACGCGCAGGCTCGTGTCGTTGGACAGGCGCTGCAGCACAAGCTGATAGCCCCAGCTGGACAGGTTGGTGTTGTAGAAGATGTTGCCCGCCTGAGCCTTCGACTGGACGAACAGTTCAAGCTCCTTGTAGTCGTCGCCGAGCGGCAGGTTGGTGAGCGTGACGTTGAAGTTGTTCTTCGTCTCGCGCGCCGCGACAGCCGCCCAGAACGCGTTCCACTCGGCGGTCTGAGCCGCGTCAAGTCCGCTCGGAGCGGTCGAGGGCAGCGCCGCTATCGACGCGTAGCTCTCGTCCGAACGTCCGACACGGTTGGCGGTATCCAGCTCGAGTATGTCGAGACCAATCTGCGAGTACGGATTCTCCGAGCCGGTGGAGGCGGAGATTATCGCTGTCGTCGTGTCGATGCCTATCGGCGCGGTAAAGACGGTGCCCTCCGCGTTCGGCGTGGCCTCGACATACTTGGTCTCGCCGTCCTGCTCGTACTGCACCCAGATGCGGATGCTCGTATCGCTGCTCATCTCCTCGACCTCGAACAGGTAGTCCTTGTACAGGTCGCTCATGCCCGCCTCGCTCGAACGCACGCGGAAGACGAAGGTGCTCTTCTTGACGCTCGCGCTGTCGAGGTTGATGACGAACGGCGTCGTCGAGTTGTACACCGCCTGCGTCGCGGTCTTGGAAGCCGCAGCGCCCGGGTACACGGTCGCGCGGTCGCTCATCAGTATCTCGAGCACCACTCCGCTCGTCGCGCGGGTGCGCACGGTCAGGTACGCGTTGTGCGCGTCGGAGTAGTCGAACACATGGAATCCGTCATCGGTCACCTCGACCTGCGGATCGCTCTGCTCCCAGCTGGAGAACGCCATGCCGGTTATCTCTCTTGTGCGGGTGTAGACGCCGCTTATGTCGAAGTTCATCTCCGCCGGGGTCACCCAGACGGTGTAGGTCGTGGTGTGCTTGGTGTACTCGGCCTCAACGGCGTTACGCTCGGCGGCTATGAGCAGCGCGTCGTAGCTGGCTGCGGTGCGTATCGCGTTCGCGACAGCCGCGTCCTCGGTGCTCGCCGACGCGACATACGCCGCAAACGCCGTGTCGTTCATGCCCGCTATCTCGCCGCGGACACGGTCGTAACGGTTGCGTACCTCGGTCGCGACAGCCTCACCGCGCAGCTTGCCGAACGCGCTCAGTCCGGTCAGGGTGAACGCGTAGGTCTCCGGCTCATAGTTGCTGCCGTTGCTGTTCTTCAGGCGCATACCGCTCTCGTCGGTGAAGTTTATCGCGCCGAAGCTCACGTTGCCGTCGGTGGTCGGAGTGTAATCGCTCTCGCCCGGCGTGCGCAGCGACGCGGTCTTGGACGCGAGCGTCGCCTCCATGTACGCGCTGAGCGGTATCGACACGTCGGTCTGACGCGGGATGTAGGTCTGCCACTTGGTGCCGTTGTCCTTCAGCACCGCAGTGTGCGCGTAGTTCTCCGACGGATTTGCAACGAGCTTTGTCATCGTGGAGTCTATCGACACCGGCTCGAGCTTCAGCTCATAGTCGATGCGCACCAGCTCGTCGTTCGCGCCCTTGACGTACAGGTAGACCGCAAGCGGCTTGTCGGTCGCAGGCATCGTGCTGTACGCCTTGGTCCACGCGCCGGTGGTCTTGTTCTGCGTGTAGCCGAGCGCGGCGAGCCTCGTCGCGGTCGGAGCCGCGATGAGCGTCGCGTCGGTCTCGCCGATGAGGATGTACTCGACCGACGGCGCGGTCGGCGTGACGGTCAGCTCGAGCTTCTCGCCGTTCGCCTCGGGCAGCTTGATGTTGTACGCGCCCTTGAGCGTGCTCGCGCTCGGATTGACCTTCGTCGCGTAGTCGGTGATGTGATCGGTGTTCACGCCGCCGTTGTACTTCCAGTCGTACTCGCCCTTTATCGACTCTATCTCGATGGAGGTCGCGTCGTAGCGCATGAACACCAGGGCGTAGGCTATCGAGCCGTTCTCCGCCATGATGTAGACCGGAACGTAGATGCCGTCCTCCAGCGCCGCGACGAGCTTGCGGCTGTCCTCGGTCTCGCCGCTGAGGTCGAACACCGGCGTCTGATACGCGGTGCGGGTTGCGGCTGCCCAGGTCTCGGCGGTCGGATAGCGCGAGCTGTCCATGACCGAGCTTGTGACCGCGCTGTCAAGCGACGTGTAGGCAAACCAGCTTCCGAGCACGACCTTCGCGTAGTCGTTTACCGTGTCGACGCGCAGCGCGCGCTGAGTCTCGTTGCGCGAGACTATCGAGCGGTAGACGTCGAGCTTTGCGACCTGCTTCTCCTCCTTGACAAGCGGAGTCGCGGTGTCGGCGACGTTCGGCGTGCGTACCTTTATCGAGGTATCGCCCGACTGCGCGACGACATTCAGCTTGAAGTAGCCGACCTCGCCCGCCTCGTCAACAACGCGGATGTAGACCCAGCCGTAATCAAGCAGCGTCTCGCCTATGCGGATATTGTTGTCTTCGTCGTAGACATTGTTGCCCAACTCATCGGTCACCGGCAGCGTCGAGTCGGCGACGTTCAGGTTGGTGCTCAGCTGCCAGACGATGTTCTTGCTGCGCAGCTGTACCGCGTCGCCGGTTCCGCGCGTGTAGTACTGCGAATCGGTCGGCACCTTCATAGTGGCGGTGCTCGTCATCAGCTCCGCCTCCGCGTAGATGTCTATCGTCGGATTGCGCACCAGGTCGGGCGAGACCGCGACATAGTAGTGGCTGAACTTGCCGTTCGCGTCGTAGATCTCGTAGACGGTGTACTCGTTTACCGTGTCGTCGATTATCGCGCCGTCGGTGTCGCGGGTCGGGTTGTACTTCGACCAGACGCGCAGCGCCGCCAGCTTGGTGCCCGCCTTCGCATACTCAATGGTCAGGTCGTAGCGGATGGCTGCGGTCGAAACGAGGTTGTTGCCCTCGTCGTCCTTGCCGTAGACAAGATCTATCTTCGACTCGACGACGACCTCGGTCGAGTTCACCGTCTCGCTCTTCGGCGTGAGCGGTATCGTCAGGTCGACGTAGGTCTGACCGTTCGCGGTGACAGCCTTGGTGTAGTTCGCCACGTTACCGTCCGCGCCGACGATGCCGACCAGAGCCTCGGCGGTCTTGGTGTACAGACGCACGACCGCGCGCGGGGTCTCACCGGTCCTGAAGCTGTACAGCATACGGATGGTGTAGTGGCCCTCGAACGGGTTGGTGTCGTCGTACTGCTCATAGGTGTACCAGACCGAGTCGTACTGCGGCCTGCCGTTTGCGTCGAGCACCGGGCTGCCGCTGTCGTCGGTCCTGAGCACCTCTATCTCGCGCTGGAGCGTGTTGGTGTTGGTGTCGCGGTCGTTGAGCGCCGCCTCGGTTATCTCGGGCGTTATCTTCTCGATGCGCACCTCGGGCACTCCCCAAGCGTAGAACATATTCTTGGTGGATATCGTGCCGTCCGCGTCCTTGCTCTCGTACTTCACCGGCGTGTGGTAGTTCTCCGGCGCGATGAGCACGAAGAAGCTGGTGTTCTGGCTCTCAGTGTCGAGCTTCAGCGACGAGTTGTTGTAGTTCGCGCCGGTCAGGCTCACCGTGCCGTCCGCGTCGATGGTGTAGTACAGCTCTGTTCCGAATCCGTAGAGCGGATCGGCGGTCGTTCCGAGCCAGCTTATGTCCTCGTTGTCCCCACGCAGAGCGGTCACCTTAGCGATGTACTCCGCCTCCGCCGCGCGGGCGTCGGCGAGCGTCGCGTAGACGCCGACTATCTTGGCGTTCGGGTCGAGCGTCGAGACAAACAGCTGCTTTGCCTCGGTGGTGTTCATGTTGTTTATGCGCACCGAGTAGTAGCCGCCCACGTTCACCGTGTTGTTGTACTCAGCCGGCAGCTTGTAGTCGTATTCGGTCGGGTCGGTGCCCGGGACCTCAAAGGTGCCGTCCACGCCGACTATCGGCTTCTGCTCGTCGTCGAAGTACACGTCCACGCCGTCGATGCGCGCGTCCGCGTCCTCACGGTAGATACGGACATACTCGTTATACACCCTCGTCGTGGTCGTGCCGGACGAGTCGGTGACCGTCGAGCTGACCTGGAACGGGATGTCGACATAGCTGTATGTCGCGGTGTGACGGAAGTAGTAGACCGAGCTGTCGTTGGTCGGCGGGTCGCCCGCGCCGGTCCAGTTGCGCAGCGTGAACTGTGCGGTCTGCTGACCCTGCTCGGCGACGTGTCCGCCGATGCTGACCATGCTCTTGCCGTCCGGCGCGATGACCGTGACGGTCACGTCCTCGGCGTCCGCCGCAACGGTGCCGATGTAGCGGTAGCGGGTGGAGGTCGAGTTGGTCGTCTCGTCGTTGACGTAGGTCTTGTCGAGCGGATTCTCGTAGTCCGCGTTCAGGTAGACGAAGTAGTCGAGGTCTATCGGCAGCACCTTGACGCTGTACTCCTTCTCGACATAGGTCGTGAAGCTCTCGTCGGTATACACGCGCACCCAGACGCTGAAGCTGTCCTCTCCCGCGCCCGCGTAGATGTTGTAATTGGTGCGGGTCGCCGAGCCAAGGAACTCGTTTGCCGAAGCGGCGTTGTTCATCGTACCTCTGTAACGGACATATCCAAGCTCGCCGAGCGTCGCCGCAGCGGTTATCTCCGCTATTCTGCCCGCCATGTCGTACATCTCCTTGTTTACGACAAGCAGCAGCTGCGAGTTGTCGCTTCCCGGCAGACGCGCCGCGCGGAACTCGGTGTAGGTCGGGTTGCCGTTCGAGTCGAGCACCGCGGTCTTGTTGCCGTCCTCGTCCAGCTCGTAGTTCTGGATCTTCGCGGTCAGGCTGAGCAGTCCGGTCGCGTAGTCCTTGGTGAACAGGTCGAGCGTGTAGCTGCTCGCGGTCACGCGCGTCTCGCCGTCGCCGACTATCGTGCGGTCGTTTATCGCGAGCGGGATGTCGCGGATGAAGTTCGCGCCAGCGGCGAGGGTGCGCGGCTGCTCGTCGAAGTAGGTGCGGTGGACAGCCGAGTTCGTCTCGATGACGCCCTCCTCCGCGTCCTCAACTATCGTCTCAAGCTCGGCGACATACGCGGTTATCATCGTCTCCGCGTCGTTGACGTTTGCGGTCCTTGCCGCGATGTAGACGTTCGCCGCCGAGGTAACGCTGCCGGTCGCGCCGACGAGCTTCTCAAGCTCGGTGTACGCAGTGCGGTCGATGAGCGCGCCGATCACCGCTGCATCCAGCGCGTCAACGGCGTTCTTGACCTCGCCAAGCGCGGTGGCGACGGCGGTCATGTTCTCTGCGGTAAGCGTCTCGTTCGGCTTGCCCGAAGCGTAGAGGTTGTCGGTAACGACGTCCTTCAGCGTCTTTGCCGCTGCGGCAAGCGCGTTTGCCGCGTCCTTGTGCGTCTTGCCGTAGCTCACGGCGAGCGCATCCACCGCGGCGATGGCGTCTGCCACGTTCGCCGAGGTCAGCGTCTCGGAATAGTCGGCGTAGCGCTCGGACGCGATGTGCTTGAGCGCGTCCTCCTTGGCAGCGCCGAGCTTTCCGCTCGCGGTGACTATTGCGGATGCGATGTTGTTCTGCGTTATGTCGACGCCAATAAGCACGCCATACTTCGCAAACGTGCCGCGCACTCCGTCGGCGTACGCTATACGCATATCATAGTAGTTCTGAACGTCGGTCACGAGCGCGTTCCAGGTCGTGTTGGCGCTGCTCTCCAGCTTCGTGACAAGCGCCTCGGTGCTCAATACCAGCTCCTTGCGCGCGGCGTCGTAGGCCTCTGCCGTCAGACCCTTCGGCTCGTAGCTCGCGAAGTTGCTGAACTTGACCCACTCGTCATGCGCGACGCTGTCCGTAGCGTCGATCATGGCGGCGTGCGCCTTGCCCGCGAGCTTATCCCATGCGTTCGTAATAGCGCGGTTGGTGTACTCGTTCAGGTACATATCCTGCGCCGTGTTAAGCTCGGCGACCATGTCCTTCGCGTAGTTCAGCGCGTCCAGCTTCGCCTGCGCCGCCTTCAGGTCGCGGCGAGCGTCGCTGAGCGTATCGCCCACGCGCTTTGCGGCGGTGATGTGGTCGGAGTTGACCGCAACGCCGTCCACCGTGACGGTGGCGCTCTGTGCCGCCGCCGCAGCGTAGATGTAGTACTGGGTCGCCGATGCCTCGTTGGTCGGCGGGATGATGCGGTAGTAGCGCGTGGCGGCCGCCCTTGTCGACGCCTCGCGCGTGCCGGCGACGTCCGCCGACAGCAGGCTTGCGGACAGGCTCTCGCCGAGCAGGACGGTCTCCTGCTCCTCGCTGCTCTCATCTGTGCCGATTATCATTGCCGCGACCTCGTCCGCGCCGAACATCGCCACGAGCGACGCGACCGTCTCCGCCGACGTCTCAAGCGCGCTGAACGTCACGACCTCGCTCTCGACAGACAGCGTGCTCGCGCTCGTCGTCTCGGTCTCGGTCGAAGTCCTGCGGTCGAGCGTGGTGTCAGCGGTGCCCGACGGCGTGTGCGTCCTGTCGGTCGGATAGCGCGCAGCCTCCCAAGCCACGGTCTCGCCGTCGATGACGGTGTTCTGCGGCATGGCGTGCGCGGTGTCTCGGTCAATGCCGACGTATATCGACTCTATGTCGGTGTTGTCCGGGCGCGCCACGATGACGAGCTTCTCCCAGGCGTCCGAGCCTTCCTCGTCGACGTAGCGGATGTAGACCTCTTCAAACGCGCTTACCGGCACGTTCTCGAAGCGGTAGTAGGTGAGCGTATCGTTGTTCTCGTTTATCTTGTCCGGAGCTATGACCAGCTGCTCGGTGCCGCCGTCGGCGTTGCCGTCAGCGTCATAGGTCGCGATCTCGAGCGTGCCGACATACGCGCCGAAGCGTGCGTTCTCATCGGCGTAAGCGTCCGCGTAGTCATCCGCCTTCGAGCGCGCGATGTTCCTTGTCAGGTCGCTCTCGGCGGTGTCTATCGAATCGGCGCGGACGAGCGAGTATCCGGTAATTTCGCCGTCTGCGTTGCGCGTCGGCATCCACAGCTCGACGGTGTCGGTGTTGTAGTAGAGCACCACACGCAGCGTCGTGCTTTCGGTGCCGTTCGGCAGATACACGATGTGCGCGTTGCCGAGCGACTTCGAGAGATCCTTGACACGATCCGCCTCGTCCTTTGCGTCGTTTGCGGTCTTGACCTCGCTCGACAGCAGCGACGGGATGTTGTTCAGCGTCATGACAGCCTGCGCCGCCGTGTCGCCCGTGTTGGTCACATACTGATACTCCTCCGGCTGCATGTAGCCGCCCGCGACCAGATCAACGCTGCCGTTGCCGCCTATGCGGCTGTCGTCGGTGGTCTTGCCGTCGGCGAATATCTTCTGGCTGCGCAGCGCGCCGCGGTCAACGACCTCGACCCATGCGCTTACCGAAGTGCCGGTGCCCGGATCGGTCGCGAATATCTGCGCAAGGCCGGTCGCGAGACCCGCGTTGAGCACCTTCGCGTCCGCGCGGTCCTCGAACGGATCGAGCGATATCTGGGTCTTGCTGAACTTCGGACTGTCGCTGTCGCCCTGGACGGTGGTCCAGGTGTACTCGGGTATCGGCGCGTTCTGCTCGTTTGCAACGTAGAACTTGCCGATCTTAGCCTCGACGTTCTGCTTGGTGCCGGTCGGCAGCTTGATGTCCGACGGACGCATCCACTGCTCGTCGCCGAGCACCTGACGCGGTATCGTCGTGTTGTTCACGCCCTGCTGCGCGGTTCCGGTAACGGCAAGTGTGCCGTTGCCCAGCTGACCGTCGTTGTTGAAGCCGTAGGCGTAGAGCAGACCGAAGAAGTCGTTGTCCGGCAGCTCCTTCAGCTCCTCAGTCTCCTTGCCGTCCTCGTCCTTGACCTTCGGCCAGTCGGCGGTCGGCGCGGTGTAGGTCTCCTGCTCGGTCGGCAGGACAGCCGCGATGGTGCTGTACGCGCCGCCGGTCGCGACGGTCTGCGCCACGAGCGGTTCGTCGGTGACATGCCATCTATACTCGGTGGAGCCCTCAGCCAGCGGCCTCAGCTCGTAGGCGAACAGCTGCGTCGGCGTCGGGACGGCCTGCTTGAGGTTCTCGTCGGTCGGGACGATGCCGATGCCCAGACGTCCGTCGTGTCCGTCACCCCACGTCCACACATAGTCGTTGGAGTCGAGCACGACCGAGTGCAGGTTGGTGGAGGACATGAGCACCGCGTACTTCTGCTCGGCAAGCTCATCGCCCTGAGCGCGGCGCACGTTGTGTATCGTGCGGTCGCCGTCGGTCTCGGTCTCGAGCACGCCGCCAAAGCCCACAACATACTGCGGGCTCTTGAGCGTGAGCGATCCGCTTTCGCCAGCCTCGAGCGGCGCGGTGACAAATCCGCGGCCGAGCTCGCCCTGCTGGTTGTCGCCCCAAGCGATGAGCGTGCCGTCGTTGAGCATCGCGAGAGTGAACTCGTCGGTGTTCTGGACCTTGATTATCTGCTGCTGCTCGCTGAGGTCGATATACGCCATATTCAGCTTGACGATGCCAGGAGCGGTGTGCAGCTGCTGGCCGGAATAGGTGCTGAGCTCGCCCTTCATGTTGTAGCCCCAGCCCCACAGCGTGCCGTCATAGCGGGTGACGTAGACGGTGTTCGCGCGGGCACCCTCGGATATGTCAATGACCTTGCTCATACCGCTGACGCTGATAGGCGCGGACGAGTATGCGGAGTCGCGCGACTCGGTACGGCCGAGTCCGAGCTGGCCGTAGCGGTTGTCGCCCCAGACATACACGCGTCCCGACTCGCTGAGCGCGACGGTGTGCTGGATGCCTGCCGCTATCTTGGTTATCTTCGGATAGGCGCGTGCGTCGCTCTTGTCCTCCGCCGGATCGCTGAAGCGCACCAGAGTCGGCTTGTCGACATAGGTGTGCGACAGCATCTCGGTCTCGCTGAGGTTGAAGGTGTAGCGCAGACCGAGCTGGCCAAGGAAGCTGCCTCTGGTCTGTCCGCTCGCGACCGCCGCGTTCGGGACGATGTTCGAGCCCCATGTGTAGACGCGTCCCTCGCTGGTCAGCGCCGCCGAGTGGTCATAGCCCGCGGCGAGCTGGACGATGTACTCGCCCTCGCTGAGTCCCTCGAACACGACCTGTACGGGCACGGTGGCGTTTTCGGTCTCGATGCTTATGCCAAGCTGTCCGCTCGGGTTCGAGCCCCACGCCCAGACGGTGCCGTCGTCGCGCAGCGCGAGAGTGTGTGCGTAGCCGCTCACTATCATCGGCGCGACTATCGAGGTGTAGTTGCCGTTTGCGTCCTTCGTTCCCGGAACGGTGTTGACATAGTAGACTATCTTCTGATAGTTGTACTGTCCAGGCTCGCCGACGGTCAGCGTGAGATGAGTGAATCCGTACTGGACGCCGTACACGGAGAACGTGCCGCTGTCCTCGTACAGTCCGATATAGTCGGGCTGCGGCGGCATATTGTCCAGCGTCTCCTGAACGTGCGCCAGACCGTCGTTCTTCGACTCGAGCTTGGTCGGCAGGTCGTTCCAGAACTTCTCGTGCAGGTTGAAGCGCTTGGAGATGATGTACTCCGCCTCCACCTTCTCACCGACGTGCACCACGATGGTGTGGTAGGACGCGGGCTGACCCTTTTCGCCGACGATTATCGGGGTGTCGGCGTTGGTGTCGTTGCGCAGGACGGACAGTCCGCGCGCACGCGTGTAGTCGCCCATGCCGTAGACGAAGCCGTTCTCGTCCGAGTAGGAGGTGTAGTAGCCGCCCGCCGAGATGGTGTGCACCTCGATGTCGGCATCCACCAGGTAGGTGTAGTTTATCGTCGGATCGGCGACCATGCTCGCGGTGTCCGAAGTGCCCAGTCCGAGCTGACCGCTAGTGTTCGAGCCGAACGCGTAGACCTGACCGCGCGCGTCGAGAGCAAGCGAGTGGTCGTAGCCAGCCGAGATGTCGAGCGCGCTTGCAACGCGGTCGACAGCGGTGACCGGCATGTAGTTGGTCTCCGGATCCTGGATGATGTAGCCGAGACGTCCGTCGCCCGATCCGCCCGGGCCCATGTAGCCCCAGCTGTAGACCGTGCCGTTCGCGGCAAGCGCCAGCGAGTGATCCGCGCCCGCGCTCACGCGCACCACCGCGTCGGCGGTGTTCATAAGCTCACTTATGTACACCGGCGTGGAGGTGAAGCTGTTGTATGCCACGACGTCCTCGCTGACGCCGAGCTGACGATAGGTGTTCGCGCCGGACGCGTAGACCTTGCCGTCGTAGGCGAGCAGCAGGCTGAAGTCTTCGCCAGCCGACACCTGCTGGATGTTGGAGAGCGCTATCATCTCGGGCGAGTAGGTCGTGTCGGTGTCGTGCAGGCCGAGCTGACCCACATCGTTGCGGCCCCATGCCCACGCGCGTCC
Source organism: uncultured Oscillospiraceae bacterium (assembly GCA_964493515.1). Taxonomy (GTDB): domain Bacteria; phylum Bacillota; class Clostridia; order Oscillospirales; family JAAYOS01; genus CANRIN01. The sequence goes on from CAZBNJ010000001.1 coordinate 37,819, forward strand.
GTCGCCGCTCAGCGCAAGGCTGTAACCCTTGCCCGCCGAGACCTGCGTGAAGCGCTCGTGGTTGCTGTACAGCGACTGATACTGCGTTATGTCGACGACCTTGACGAACACGTCGATGAAGTTCTGACCGATGTTGCGTCCGAGCGCCCTGTTTATCGCCTGGACCGCCTGGTCGGATATGCCGAGCTGTCCGTACTCGTTCGAGCCGGCAGCCCAGATGTTGCCGTCCGCGTCGATCGCCAGCGAGTGATCGTAGCCCGCTGCGATGTCGACGAACTTGACCGTCGAGTGGTTCGGACGCTCCGGATCGTACGCGTTTCCAAGCACGGACTTGCCGTACATCGCGGTCAGGGTCGCCTCATAGGTGGCGCTCGTGCCCTGGCTCCTCAGCGTGTAGGTGTAGGTCTGGATCTCGACCGGATCGTCACTGCCGAGCGCCGAGCCGTTGGTGTAGACGTTGCCGCCTATGTTCGTGCCGATACCGAGCTGGCCCTTGTCGCTCAGACCGTAAGCCCAGATGCTGCCATCCGAGCGCAGCGACAGCACATGACCGTAGCCCGCCTCAACCTTTGCCTGAGTGAGCTCGGCGTAGCTGTCCCAATACTCCTTGGTCTTGCCGCTCGACGCCGCAGTCTTGTATGCGGCCGCGTCAAACACAGGCTTGCTGCCCGCCGGCTGACCCGCCGCGTTCCAAGCCTCGAGTCTGCTGAGGTAGTCGCGGTACGCGGCTGCGTACACGCCGTAGCCCTCGGTGACCGGAGTGCCGTCGTCGTTCTTATCGCTGTACCAGAACTGGTACAGCGAGTTGCCGGCGTAGTCCGCGTTCTTTATCGGCTCCGCCCAGTTGTCGTATGCCTCCGGACCGTCGAGCACGACAAGCTCGACATAGCGCTCCTTGCCCACCGTCGCGGTCTCGATCACCTTCAGGTAGTCGCGTCCGCTGCGGTAGTTGCCCTGCTCGTCAACGGTCGGCGAGCCGGCGCGCAGCTCGACAACGAGCACATCGAACTCGTATCCGCCGAGGCTGTACTTGTCGTAGCGCTTCTCCACGCTCGCGTTTGCAAACAGACTCATGTCCGCCGCGTTGTTGAAGAAGGTGTTGTAGTCGTAGTCGTACTGGATCTCGGCGCTCGACTCGTACATCGAGAACGCGCTGAACGACGTGTCGAGGAAGTAGTTCTCGCCGCTTATCAGATAGAGCGGGCCCGCGTCGACACGGCGCTTTGCGGTGTCAAGGAAGACGTAATCGCCGTCGTAGGTCGTGCCCTTCTTTCTGGTGCCCATGTCGACAAACTGTCCGTCGACAAGCGCGTAGCGGTGGGTCAGGTTGCCGTCCGGGAAGTACAGCTCGTTTCCGGTCGCCTTCTTGTAGACATCGGCGTACTTCGCGACGAAGGTGTTGACCGGCGTGCGCTTGCCGATGTAGAGGAAGGTGCCCAGCTTGAGGCGTCCATCTTCGCCGACGATGTAGTTCGGCGCTATCGTGATTTCGAGCGCGCTGTCGCCGACCAGCGTCGCGGTCTCGGTGTCTGCGTTGCCACCGTTTGCGAGCTGACCATCGCTGTTGCGTCCCGATGCCCACAGCAGTCCGTAGGTGTCGAGATAGAATATCTGGTTGAATCCGGCAAACAGGTCGATATAGTCGCGGCGTATCGTGTTGATACGGTCGACCGACTCGACATACTGGTAGTCGCGCAGCTGTCCGCCTCCGCCGACGCCGAACTCGCCGTACTCGTTGAGACCCCAGACGTAAGCCGCTGCCTGAGCCGAGTCGAGACCGACGTTGTTCGGGCCGAGCGCGTAGGACGAGTACATACCCGCCGCTATCGCGGTTATGTCCTCAAGGTACTCACCGGCCTGATACTGGCTTATCGTCGAGCCGACGCGCACCAGCTGCGGCACGAGATACTCGATCTTCGCGTTGCGCTGGATGTAGTCGTCCTCGTTCGCGTACAGACCCATCTGGCCGTGATAGTTGCCGAGGTTGACCGTGCGGCTGCCGTCGGGCAGCTCCTGAGTCGCCCTGGTCGTGCTCACCGTCCACACGCGTCCCTCGCTGTCGAGCGCGACGAGGTGGTACGCGCCGGCGGCTATCTGCGTGATGGTTATGCGCGCGTCCTCCGACGATGCGTCCTCACCGACCAGAGCCGAGTCGAAGAACTCGAGCACGCTGGACTGGTCGACCTCACGGCGGCTGACGTCTATCGGCATTACCGTTCCGTCGGTGGTGAGGATGAAGCTGCCGCTTATCTCGGCGACATTTATCTTGGACGCGCCGCTGGTGGCTATCTGGTACGCCACCGAGCTTGCGCCGGTCATGTAGATGTAGTCCTCGGCGCCCGCGACCTTCTCGCCGTCCGCGCCTATCTGGTTTGCCGCGACGAACGTGTAGGTGCGATAGTCCTCGCCGCCCACCGGCACGCTGCTGACCGAGATCTCGAACGCGCCGCTGGTGTACTCGCGCAGCGCCACGCCGTCCTCGTTGCGGATGACGGTCGGCTCAAACGCCGCCTGCTTTATCGTTCCGTCCGCGCTCACGATGTTGCGGCGCATCAGGGTCGGCGCGGCAACTCCGGTGCGGTCGATGCCGGCAACGCCGACACCCGGCATGGAGGCGTTCACGCTGCCGATGCCAAGCTGGTTCTCGTCGTTGCGGCCCCATGCGTACACGCGGCCAAGCTCGGTTATCGCATAGCTGACGTGCGAGCCGGCGGCTATCTTCTGGACCGGATCCGGGTCAATCCAGTCGGCGTCGAACACGAACTCGAAGTTGCCGCTGTACTTGTACCACGTCGAGTAGGAGGTGACGGCTATCGGGTTGTTCCTCTCGTCGGTGCCGTAGCCGAGGAACTTCTCGTTGCCCGGCGTGAAGTATCCAAGCTCTATCGCGCGCTCGACCATGTGCGGGAATATGACCTGGTTCATCACCTCGTTGTCGGTACGGCCAAGCTCGCCGTAGTCGCCGCGGCCCCAGCTCCAGACGGTGCCGTCGGCCTTCAGCGCGAGGGTGTGGGTCTGACCCGCCGCGACCATCGGGGTGGCGCGCGAGTTGGTGTCGGACAGGACGCGCACCGTTACGAACGCGGTCGCGGTCAGTCCGGGCACCGAGATCTCCACCATCGTCTGTCCGAGGCGGTTGCCGGTGATGTAGTAGTCCTTGTCTATGGTGTGCTGCTGCGGAGCCTTCGGGTTGGACGGGTTGTAGGTGTAGTCCGCGTACTCGCCGTTCTTGGAATACTCGTCCAGCCACCATTCGACATAGCGGTTGGTGTCGTACTCCGCCCTCTGCTCGCCCGCCGGCAGATAGTCGGTCGCGTGTGCCGCGTTGAACGCCTCAAAGGCGCTGGTCGCCTTGCGGTCAGCGTTTCCAAGCTCAACGAGCTGTGCCACCGCGTCCGCGACCGTCAGGTCCTCGGTCATGGTCGCGGAAGCCGTCGCGATGTTTATCGCATAGGTCCTGCTCACCGCGCCGTTCGCGAGCATCTCTGCGATGTCGTCTGCGAGGTCGAGGTTGAAGTTCGGATAGGTCGAGTTGAACTCGGCAAGGTCAGCCTCGGCGACTGCCTTCGCGTCGAGGTAGAGACCGTAGGTGATGTTCAGCTCTTCCTTGGACACCAGCTCGCCGCTCTGAGCGCCGGTGCGGTCGGAGATGTACCACTGCTCGTCTATCGAGGTGGGATTCTCCGGTGTTCCGTACTCGGCGAGGTGGTCGTCGATGTTCTGATCCGCCTCGGCAAGAGCCGCGATGAGCGTGAGATAGCGGTAGTAGCCGCCTGCGGTCGCCGCGATCTGCTCCCACTGAGCGTCGCTGATGCTCGGCGTCCAGGTCCAGGTCTTGGCCTCCACCATCAGATCCGCCGCCGACGAGCCTTCAAGTATCGGAGCGATGACGTCGTCGTACAGCTTGTAGTTGTGCGTCAGGCTGCCGCTGCTCGTCAGCCACGCGCCGTCGCCGCTCATGTAGCTTGCCAGAGCCTGAACGGCTGCCGTGTACTCGAGATACGCGGTGTAGCACGGATCGGACGAGCCGACGGCGATGACGTTGCCCATATCGTCGAAGTGGTTGTTGTGTCCGTTGAACTCCGCGGTGGTGTTGAAGTTCTCGAGCGCCTCGTCGACAGCCTCGGTAAGCTCAAGATACTTCGCGTATTTCGTCTCGTAGCCGAGGTCGTAGAGGTAGCCCTCGTAGGACTGCGTGGCGCGGGTCGCCATGTAGTCGTCAAGCGTCTGCTGCGCGGCGTTGACCGCTGCCTGGAGCGCCTGCTGCTGGGTCACCTGCTCCTGCGTTATCGGCGGAGTCAGCGAATCCTTGAAGTTCTGGAGCGTCTCCTTGGCAAGGGTCAGCGCATCGCGGAGCGCGAGCAGCTTGCCGTAGTAGACGGCGGTCGCGGCTATCGTGTTCGCGTCGGCGATTCCGCCGAATATCGCGCCCGAGCCGGTGAACATCTGCTTTGCGTAGTCGTCGCGCGCCTCAACTGCCGCCTCGACAGCCGCCTTCAGGCGACCGAACTCGGCAACGAGCGCCTGGCTCGCCGCAGCTTCCTTCATGCTGAACATCGGGTGGTCGTACTCGAGCATGACCTCTGTGCCCGAGCTGTCCGCCATGCCCTTGTACACGCTCACGATGGTGGACAGGCTTCTCGGCGTCCAGCGGTTCGCGGCGTCTCCGAGGTCGCGCAGCAGCAGGTTGATGCCTGCCTCGAAGTCGACCTTCAGCGGAACGTCGGGCGGGAATATCTGCTCGGAGATGTTTATCGTCTGTCCCTTGCTTATCGTGATGATGCTCGGCTCGACCGAGACCTGCTGCTGACCGACCATGACCAGCTTGTTCGAGTTCTGGCGGCTGACATTGCCGAGCTGGCCGTACTCGTTCTGACCGGCGCTCCACATATAGCCGTCTTCCTTGATGCTTATCAGGTGTCCGTCGCCGGCGTTGACGCCGATGACGCTGGTCGTGCCGCCGAGGTCGGTCGACTTGTACACGACCTTCTGCGGGTTGGAGTAGGTGGACAGCGGACGCTCGTAGGTGTCGCCCAGCGCGAGCTTGCCGCCCTCGTTCGAGCCCCAGGTGTACAGGTTGTACACGACAGCCGGCGTGGTGTGTACCTCGTCGCTGTATTCGGTGTGAGTCTCGGTGGTGGTGACTATCCTGCTGCCGTCGCTGTAAGTGCGCTCGGTGGTGGTGACGACCGTGCGCTCGGTCACCTCGGTGGTCCAGGTGTGTTCGGTCGCGACGCTCTGTCCGTCTATCTCCTCGTTTACGATATAGACCTTATTCTCGATGCGGCGCTCGAGCTTGTTGCCAAGCGCATCCACGCCAACTATCTCGGTTATCGTGTACTCAACGTTCTTGCGCTCGACGTCCACCACGCCCTCGGCTATCATCACGCTCGGCAGCGTGAACTTTCTGACCGTGGTCACGCGGTTCATGTCGACCCAGCCGCCGGTCTCGAGCTGGCGGTGTCCGGTGACGGTGGATATCGTCGTCTCCACCTCGACGTCGTCGAAGTACTGATAGGTCTTGGTCGCGCCGCTGCGATACTCGTTGCGCTCGTCAATGACCTTTATGGTGTTCTCGGTGGTCTTGGACGTCTCGACTATCGTGCCGACGCCGTTGTTCTGCGCGGGATCCTTTTTCAGCGCAGCCTCGCTGTCCGCGAACTCCGCAAACTCCGGAATATCCGCGCGCACGAAGCTTATCGCCGACACATCCGCCGGGTTGTTCTCGGTCACGTTGGACACGACCTTGCCCTCGCCGTCGGTGGTCACGACGTTGGTCGTACCGCCAAGGCCGTAGCTTCTGACCACGCTGTAATTGGCAACATCCTCGGTCTCCTTGGCTATCGCGGCGCTGAATCGGCTGCCCGCCGCGACGCTCACGACGTCGGTGAACGGCCTCATTATCGCCTTGCCCGCCGCGTCGACGTTTCCGCTTGCGCGGAGCACCGGCGACATTATCGACAGGTTGCCCGCCTCCTCGTTGGTGCCGAGCTGTCCGGAGTAGTTGTCGCCGAGCGCGTACAGAACCGTCTTGGCCTTTTCGCCGGTGTACATCGACTTGACGTCGTTCTTCAGGTTCTTCTTTATCATCAGGATGTGCTGGCTGTCGATGTCTATCATCTCGCCCGCAATGTACTGGCTCTCCACCTGGTACACATCCGAGTGACCCGCTATCGCGACGATGTTCTGGTTGTTGGTCGAGTCGCCCTGCTTGCGGATGTCCGGGCTGGTAGCCGAGGTCGGGAGCTGCCAGACGGTGCCCGAGCCCTTGAGCGCGTAGCCGTGCGCAACTTCGATGGCGCGCTGCAGCAGGCTCAGCGGGGTCGGCGTCGAGCCGTAGCCGTCGGTCTGCTTGACTGTGTAGTCGGTGGTGTCCAGCTCGACCATGAAGTTCTCGCCCGCGCCAAACGCGTACACCGTGCCGAGCGAAGTGAGAACGTAGCTCGAACGGTCGAGCGCGTAGATGCTGACCGCCTTGACGCCATCCTCGGCAACGCCGTCGCCCAGGGTCGCGACCAGAGTCGGTGTGCGTATCTCCTTGATGTGGTCGTACTCCTCGCCAAGTCCGAGCTGGCCGAACTCGTTGGAGCCCCAAGCCCAGACCGCGCCCATGTTGTCCAGCGCGAGAGCGTGGTTCGCACCCGCGGCTATCTTCACGATATAGCGGTCGCTCATGCCCTGCTGCGACGCGAACGCCGCGTTGAAGTCGATGGTCGTCGGGTTGGTGTTGTAGCGGCGAGTCGTGCCGTCGCCCAGCTTGCCGTAGTATGTCACGCCGTCCTCGCCTATCCACGAGTTCGATCCCCAGGCGATGACCTCACCCGCGATGTTGAGCGCGAGGGTAAAGCCGTCGCCCGCCGCGACCTGCGGCAGCGCCACGAACTTCTGCTGGATGTACTTGTTGCCCTCTTCGTCGCCCTCCTCAATCGTGCCGACGCGGTCCTTGCCGAGCACGTCGACTATCGCGACGCCGCTGCGCGAGATGTTGTTCTGGCCGTCGGACGGCTCGTAGGTCACGATTATGCGCGACGTGCCGAAGCTGTCCTCCGAATCGCCGGTCAGCTCTATCTTAACATCCGAATAGGTGGATATCTTGTTGCGCAGGTTGTCCTCGGTGTAGCTGACGGTCTCCTTGCGCTTGCCGCCGTCCATGATGCCGCTGAGGTGGAAGATGTCCTCATCCAGCGACTCATAGGTCAGCTCAAGCGTCTTTTCCTCGTCGACCTGCTTGTCGACCGAGAAGGAGTACATATACTTTGCCACGAACGAGCTGGACTCGATGCCCTCATCGAACTCCTCGTAGCCGGTCTTTATCTTCTCCTGGAAGTTGTAGTTCTCGACCTCGGTGCGGACGGTCTGCTCAAGCTGTCCGAGCGAGTCGCGGATCTCCTCGGTGAACACCTCGAATATCGCGATGTGCTCCTCGTCCACGACGGTCGGACGGCTCTGCGAGACCTCGCGCTTGTACGCCGAGTTCGGGTTCGCCGCGTCTACGGTCTCGGAGATGTGTCCGCTGTGCTTCAGATACTCGAAGTTGCCCAGCTGACCGTACTCGTTGTTGCCCCAGGTGTAGACAATACCGTTCGAGTCGAACGACGCCGAGTGGTTGCCGCCCGCCGCGACGCCCTGGAGGTAGACTCCGTCGTCGAGCAGCGACACGACCTCGGTTCCGCTGATGAAGCCGTTCTCGTCGTACACGTCGTACGCCGCCTCGAATATCTCGATCTTGTCCGCACGGGTGGTATCGGTGTTTCTGGTCGTACCGCCCTTGTAATACTCGTTCGAGCCCCAAGTCCAGACCTGATAGGTACGGCTTGCGACCTCGGCAAGTCCTCTGCGGTAGTCGTACTCGACGTCCATCGTGACCGCGAGCACCTGGACCTTGCCGCCGACGTAGCCGCCTATCGAGATGGAGGTCACGCCCTGGAGCGCGCTCTGGTTCGAGCCGGCGTCGGCGCCGACCTGTACCTTGACCGGGCGTATCGCGAAGTTGTGCGCCATCAGCGCCTTCTCAAGCTCGCCGGTGTAGTTCTTGGTCTCCTCCTCATAGGCACGGCTGCCAAGCTCCTGCACCCAGACGTCGGCAGCGAGCTGGCTGGAGCTGTTGTCGCCCCACATATAGGCTTCCTTGCCCTCGGTGATTATCGCGAAGTTGTAGCCGCGTCCGATTATGCGGTTGATGTTGTCGATGGATTCGCTCTCGATCGGGCGGTTCGAGCTGTCCACCGTCTCCGCCGAGTAGTCCACCTGCACCCAGTCGCCGACGCTGTCCACGCCGATGCCCTCGGCAAGCAGATGATCGGCGAGCATGTTGTTCGGCATCAGACCCGCGCCGAGTTCGCCGTGGGTGTTGGAGCCGACCGTCCAGACCGTGCCGTCGGTGAGCAGCACCGCGGTGGTGCCGACGGTGGCGGCGATGTCCATGACGTTGGATATCTTGATGTCCGGGCTGAAGCCGTTCATCTCGGTCGGACGATAGAGCGGGTTGCCGTCCGGCGTGTTGGTGGAAGAGACCACCGTCGCTATCTTGCGCGCGTTGCTCTCGTAGATGTTCGATGCCTCGATCTTCTCCTCAACGGTTATCGGAGTCTTGGGCACCCAGTTGCCCTCAAAGTCGTACTCGCCGTAGAGGGCAAGCTCGCCGTACTCGGACACATAGCCGCGTCCAAGCTGGCCATACTGGTTGTCGCCCCACGCAAACACGCGTCCGTCGCGGGTCAGTGCAAGCGAGTAGTTCGAGCCGGCTGCGACAGTTATGAAGTCGAGCGTCGTGCCGTTTGCGTCGCGGATGTCCAGACGCACCGGATAGCTGGAGCGCGGCAGCACGTTCGGGTCGTAGCCGAGCTGACCGTAGGTGTTGTCGCCCCACGCGTACAGCTGACCGCGGTTGTCAACGCCGAGCATATGGTTGTCTCCCGCCGCTATCTGGATTATGTTCTTGAACTCGCGGAGCTGCGGCTTGCTTGCCAGCGGCGCGGAGTTGTAGTACGCAAGCTGTATCGGCGTGGTTATCAGCGTCTGCGCGCTGCCGAAGCCGAGCTTGCCCGCGATGACTCTGTCGTCGCCGCCGTACAGCGGATTGTCGTACTCGTCGCGATAGGTGTTGTCGCCCCACGCCCAGACGGTACCGTCCTTCTTCAGCGCGGTGGAGGTGTTCTTTCCGAGCGTCATCTGCGGATAGGTAACGCCGTCGGTGACTATAACACGGGTGGACAGGATAACGCCGGTGGCGGTGTTCTCCGCAAGTATGCGGGTCTCGCCCTCGCGGACAGCCGTGATGACCGCTGCGGTCGAGTCCTGTCTATCCGGCGCGACTTCGACTATCGAGTCGTCCAGCGACTTCCAGGTGTAGTTGTTCGCGCTCTGCGTCTGACCGTAGACCATGAGCGGGTTGCCGTCGTCGTCTATCTTCAGACGGCGCTGGGTCACGGTCTGGAGGTTCATGGTAACGAGCGATTCGAGGTCCGGCTGTCCGCCGCCGACCACGACCGGGTAGGACGTGCTCTGCGTCTGACCGTTGCCAAGCTCGCCGTACAGGTTCGAGCCCCAGGCGTATGTGATGCCCGTCTCGGCGTGACCGACGATGTGGCTGCGATCGTTCGAGCCGCTCGACTGTCCGAGGCGCACCATGCCGGTGAGATAGTCGTTTCCGATGTATCCACGGTAGACGAGATCGGGTATCTCCTGCGTATTGCTGTTGGAGCGGTTGCCGAGTATGCCGCCCGCGTTCTCCGCCGACTGGTTCGTGCCGTTCGAGTAGATGTGGCCGTCCTCGGTTATCATGGCGGTGTAGTGGTCACCCGCCCAGACACTGACGACGTTCGAGTTGATGCCGCTCGCCTCGAAGGTGTGCGTCGAAACAAGTCCGGTGATGAACTTGGCGGCGGAATCTATCGTCTCCGCCTTCTCGCGCATGAGCATGAGCATCGCCTGGATGTTTATGCCCTGCGAGTTCTTCTCGTAGGTGCTTACAACCTCGGTGAAGGTCTCCTTCGCGGTGGTAGCGCTGTCGTACGCGTTCTTGAACAGTCCGTTCGTTATCGCCGCCTTGACCTCCTCAAGCTGCTTGGTGGTGTTCGACAGCGACACACCGTGGCTGTCGTACTTCGCCATAGCGCTGCTGGCGGCGTTCTTGATGCTTTCCACGTCCGCCTTCGCCTGCGCCAGATGTGCGGCGAGGTAGATGCCGTAGTCGTCCTGCGGCTTCTTGTTGGTCGTCTCCGGGTCGGTAACGGTCAGGTAGACGCCGGTGAGCAGCGTCGCGTCCTCAATGGCGCGCTTCGCCACACGGACAGCCTTTTCGGCGTCCGCGACATTCTTCTTTAGCTGCGCTATCGCTGCGTCGCTCGCGTCCTCATCCGCCTCGTCGAGTGCCTTCAGCGCAGCCTCGAGCGCACGGTTCGCGTTGGTCAGGTCAAGCGCCAGACCGCCCTTGCCGTCAACATTTGCGCCGTTTATCCTGCGGTTCTCCTCGTTATAGGCGTTCACCAGCGCGACGCGCAGATCCTCCGCCGCCGCCGTGACAAGCACGCCTTCCGCCTTCTGTGCATCCTCCGCGCGCTTGACCGCCGCCTGCTTGCCCGCCTGCGAGCAGAGCATATTCGCAATGGTGCCGAGCGGGTTCGCGGTCATCTCATAGCTGCCGTCGCTGGACGGGACAGCCTCGTAGTTGCCGACTATCGTGACGCTCGACGTGCTCGACGGATCGACGACCGCCATGTACAGCGGACTCCACGCGTCGTGCTTGGTCTTGTAATCCTGCTCGAGTGCCGCTATCGCGTCGGCGATCTCGGTGTCGGTGGTCGTGTCGGTCACGGTGATGCCGATGATGTTGCCGAGCGCGGTCTGCGCCGCAGCGACAACCGCCGCCAGCTTCGCAAGCTCGGTCTCGTCCTTGCTGTCTAGTCCGGCGTAGTCGGTGTATGCCTTCTGCGCGTCGGCAAGCGTGGTCTGCGCGGCAAGCGCCGACTGCCACTTGGAGTACGCGTTGTATGCCGCAAGACCCGGCTCGATGGTCGGCGTGAACTGCGCCATCAGCGCCGTCTGGTATACGGTGGTGGTGTTCGGGTTCTTGCCGTCGGCGGTGGAGACGGTGCCGTCCTTGTTCGGCAGTCCGACGCCCTCGACGGTGGAGACGGTCTCCGCAGACACGCCGTAGAAGGTCTTGAAGCGGTTCTGCCACAGCGTCGCGGCATCCTGAAGCGCCTTCTGCGAGTTCAGCAGGGTGGTGAGTATCTGCGCGAACAGCTCGTCGGTGTCCTCGTTCGGCTTGCTGCCGTGCATCAGCTCATATTCCTCGATGTACTTGGTGTACTTGTCGAAGTTCTCCTTGTAGACCTCGCCCGCGCTGTACGCAGCCGCACCGAGCGCCGCGATGTCCGACGTCTCCTTCTTTATGCGGTTCTGCGCCGCTGCAAGTGCGGTACGCGCCGCGGCAAGCGTGTTCTGCGCGGTGGTCGACTGTCCGCTGACGCTGACATACCTGTCATACAGCGACTTGAGCGTGGCCTTGTCGCCCGCCGCGTTGTACGCGAAGGTCTGATTCTCGTTTGCTGCGCCCTCGGCGACCGGATACTCGCCAAGCAGCTTCTGCCAATTCGCGTAGTGCTGCTGTGCGCTGGCAAGCAGTCCGGGCACGGTGTCGCCGTACTCGTCGACGACAGTCTCGTCGATTATCTGGTGATAGTTGACCAGAACCTCGGCGCGCAGCCGTTCAAGCTCTTTTATCTTGTCCTCGAGCGTCTCCTGCGCGACCTCTATCCAGTCGGGCTGCAGCTCGAACGAGGTCACGACCTCAGCCACGGTCATCTGCTCGGCAATCGCGCTTCTGATGTCCGCCTCGGTCGCGGCTATCTCCGCCGCAGTGAGACCCTGCTTTACGGCGGCGTCGGCCTTCCACGCGTCCAGCATATCCTGGCTGAACTTGACCGGATCCCTTCCGTCCATGGTCACACTCATCAGCGTGCGCAGCTCGCTTGCGATGTCCGCTTCTGTCGGCGGCTCCTGCTTTATCTCGGTGCCGAACTTCGCGCCCTCGGCGCGCAGCTCCCTGTACAGGGCGTTGTCCGCCTTGCTCGACGTAGTAGACGCCGCCGGATCGTAGCCCGCGCCCATGACGCTCATTATCGTGGTGCGCCACTTGCTCGTCACGTCGCGCTCCCAGTTCGCCGCGATGTCATTACGGCCGTAAGCGTATGCGACCTCTGCGGCCTCGAACAGAGCAGTCTTCAGCTCGTTCGACGTCACATACATCGTGTTATAGGTGCTTGCCGCAGTCGCCGCGTTGTAGTTGTTCTTCTCGAGCCAGTCGCTCACCGCGTTGCTTGCCGTGAGCATCTCGGTGTAAGTCTCATACGCCGCCTGGAACTCCGCGGGCGCGTCGTCGGCCTTCATCTTGTCAACGACGTTCTCGTTCCACGCCTTCTCCTTGGTCGCAAAGTTCGCCGCAGCGTCGGCATAGACGAGCTGCACTATCACCGAGTAGTCGGTGCCGTCCGGCTTCTTGCCCGTCTCGATGCCCGGGAACGCGGCCTTTATCTGGTCAAGCTCGCTCTTCGCGGCGTTGTACTCGTTCCAGTATCCGGTCGCAAGCTCCATCGCCAGAGTTATCTGCGACAGACTGATCTCCCACGCCTCCTGCGCGGTGGAGGTCTTTTCGGTCAGCGCGGTATACTCGCCGTACAGCTTGTAGAACTCGATGCGCGACTTCTCCGCGTCGTGCCACTTTACAAGCAGCTCGTCGTAGCTCGCGTTCGCCTTTTCGATGAGCAGCTTCTTTGCGTAGGCATACGCGCCGTTATAGCGGTGCTGGAGCTGCTGCCAATCGGGATCGTAGCGGGTGGCGTACTTGTGCACCGAGCTGTATCCCTCGTCGACCAGCTCGCTCAGACGGTCATACTCGACCGCCGCGAGGTAGCGATAGCGCACCGGAAGCGCGATATTGGTTATGTTCGTCTCGTTCTCATTCTCGAACTTGAACGCGCCCGCCTCATATGCCGCGTCGAACGCTCCCGTGTAGGAGTCGACGATGCGCTCTGCGAGGTCGCCGAAGCCGAACTCGTCGAGTGCGTTCACGGCGGTCTCGATAGTCTTGTCGTCCGCGTCCGCGCCGATATTCTTGGTCGTCTCGAGTATCACGCCGAGGCCGCCGAGCAGTCCGTCCACATCCTCGCCGAGCATGTAGATGTGCGGCAGGATGCCGTCGGTGGTGACGAGCGTCTTGTTCTCGCCGTCACCGGTGACGCCGGTGATGCGTCCGTTCTCCTCGTACTCCATCGTCATGAGCACCATATGGTTGTTGCCCATGCCGAGTCCGACGACCGAGTGCATGTAGTCGCCGCCCTCGTGATCGCCGTCGCCGTAAGTGTTCAGCATCGGCTGCGGGAAGTCCGCCATGCTGTTCATGCGGGTGTTGTCGCGACCGATGAGTCCGAGGTAGCTGCTGCCGGACACGAATACCAGTCCGCTGGCGGTCAGCACCGCCATGTTGTTGTCGGTTATGACAAGCTCCATCGCGCCCTGGATGCCGGGCACGCGTGCCGGATAGGAGTACTGGTTGGTGTTTGCGAACGCGCCGAGGCGGTGGTTGAGGTTCGAGTCGCCCCAGACATAGACTTCGCCGTTCTCGGTTATCGCGGCGGAGCTGGAGCCGGACGCGAACACGCGCAGTATGCGACCGGTGCTCTCGTCGCCGAGGTAGCCGACGCCGCCCGGTCCGGCGACCATCGTCGGCACCGCGTAGGCAGTGACGTCGCTCGAGTCCGCTCCGCGCAGACCCAGGCTCGAGTAGCTGTTCAGACCCCATGCGTACACGCGGTCACCGACCGTCGCGAGCGCGTGATTGTCGCCCGCCGCGACCGACAGCACTCCGGTCAGGTTCTGACCGTTCGCCATCTTGACCGGGACGTAGACGGTGCTCTGCTTCTCGCTGAGGTTCAGCTGACCGAGCTGTCCGTTCTGGTTCGAGCCCCAGGCATACGCACGGCCCTGGCTGTCCACAGCCACGCTGAACGCGAGACCCGCAGCGACCTGCGGCGCGACGCCCAGCCTCGAGTTGCGCTTGTACACGCGCGTCGATTCGGTCCTGGTCTCGACCAGCTTATACAGCTTGCCGCCCGCCTGAGCCTTGTCCTCGTCGGTCACATGGGTGACGATGCGGCTGACGGTGGTCTTGAATTCGGTGATAACGCCGTCTGCGGCACGCGAGTATCTGGTGGTGCTCGACTCGTTCGCGGCGCTCGACTCGGGATCGTCGCCGGGCTGGAGATCCTCGTCGCCGATGTAGCTGGTCGCGGTCGTCGGCTTGCTCGAGGTCGATATCTCGTCGAAGAAGTATCCGGCGTAAGGCAGGACCTCAACGTCCAGATAGGTCTGGAGATACAGGTCGTCGAACTCCTTCTCGTACACGACTATCTTTGCCGTGCCGACGCCGACATAGGTCATCTCGCCGTACTCGTCCACCGTCACGACCGTCTCGTCGGTCGAGGCAAACAGGTACTGCGCCTTCTCGTTCATGTCAAGCGGCAGCTCATAGTAGGCGTTGAACTGCTTGATGTACGGATTTATGCGCCAGCCGGAGACTATGTTCGTCGCGCCGGTGTACGGCAGGACGTAGACATAGCGGTTGGCGACAACGCCGTCAAGCTCGTTTGCGAGCGCCAGCTCATAGTTGTAGGTGTATCCGGGCAGGTCGCGGTAGGTCGCGTCCTCGCCGTCGCGCTTGTGGAGCACGTCCGCGCCGATGACCAGGTTGCCGAGCTGACCGTAGTCGCTCTGACCCCATGTCAGGAAGTCGCCGTTGGTCAGGACCGCGGCGCTGATGCCGTCGTCGCGCGACTCGCTCGAGCCTATTGAGGCTATGCGCAGGCCCTCGCCGGTGTCCACCGACACGACGCCGCGCAGGATGCTCATTTCGGTCTCCATCATGCCCGGATCGATCACTTCGCCGGTTATCGGGTCGACGGTGTCGTCGACCTCCAGTGCCTCGCCCGCACGGATGAAGCTGAAGTAGCTGCGGGTATCCGACGAGCCGTCGCCAAGCTGTCCGGTCGTTCCCACGCCGGTCGAGACCGCGAATGTCTCGGTGGTGCCGTCGGCAAGCAGGAACCTGACCAGCGCGACGGTGGTGGTGCCGCCCATCGGCGTGACGCTGAGTATCTTCGCGCCGTCGAGGTTGAAGCTCTTGCCCATTCCCTCGGTCTCGCTTATCGTCTTTGCGAGGTTGGAGAAGTAGCTGGTGCTCGTCAGATTGTTGTTTTCGACGTAGTTCATCGCCACATCGTAGTTCTCCGCCGCCGGAGTGCCCATGCCGAGAGCACCGGTGGTTGCCTTACCGGTGTGGTTGAGTGTCGTATCGAATGTGCTGAGGTCGCCGCCGCGCGCGTAGATGTCGCCGTCCTCGGTGCTCGCGAATATCACGCCGGTCGTGCCCTCGATGTCGGTTATGCGGCTGTCGATTCCGGTGCTGGCGTTCTCCATCGAGTAGGTCTTTTCGGCGGCGTTCCAGGTCATCAGATGGCCGTAGAGGTCAAGCAGGTAGCTCGACGAGCCGTTCACCGCCGCGACATCGAACACGTCGGCTATCGGCAGCATCTTCGGCGTGTAGTTCGGATCCGCAAGCGAGCTGCCGGTGCCGAACTGCATCGACGACGCGCTGCCCCAGTAGAACAGGTCGCCCAGCTCGCTGACGGCTATCGCGTAGCCCTCGTAGCCGTTGGCGGTGTGATAGCTTCCGGTGTAGATGTCGGCAATGCGCACCTGCCTGTCGGGATCGCCGAAGGTATGAGTGTTGGTGAAGTGCTCGACAAGCGTCGGCGTGCCGTAGGTGGTCTTGACAACAACGCCGCTCGCGTCGGTGTAGGTCAGATCGGCGACCTGGCCGTGCTGATTCGAGCCCCACGCCCAGACGCTTCCGTCGGTGTCGATGGCAAGCGCGAAGTCGATACCCGCGGCGAGCTTGACGATGCGGACGTTCTCGGTCACGGCGACATAGTTGTTCGTCAGCGCCGTGCGCACCGTGTAGCTGCCCGTCTCATAGGTGTAGTCATACTCGCCCGGCGTGTAGACGCTCTTGAGCTTGCCGGTGGCGGTCGCGCCCGGCTTCAGCTCGTAGCGGACCGTCTTGTTGAACTTCAGCTTGGTCGGACGGCTCTCCAGTCCGCCGACGCTGCCCGTGCCTATACCGAGCTGGCCGTAATCGTTGCGGCCCCACGCCCAGACGGTGCCGTCCGCCTTCAGCGCGAGCACGAAGTCCTCGCCAACCGCGACCTGGGCATGCGCCACAAGCTGCTGCTCGGTGGTGAAGGTGTAGTTGAAGTTGACGTCCTTCGCAACTGCGGTCGGGGTTTCGACCTCGTCCGCGTGGATCTCGTTGAAGTAGCTGTACTCGTACGGCTTGAGCACGGTTATGCCGAACTCGAGCGTACGGGTGGTCGCGGCGTCGCTGACCGTCACGAGTATCTTGGTCTGACCGTAGCCGACCGCCGTGACGATTCCGTTCGCGTCCACGGTCGCGACGGTGGTGTCGAGCGACTTGTAGCTGACGTTGTAGCCCGCAGTCCTCGCCGCGGTCAGTCCCTTGTGGACCGTCGGCGCGGAGTGGAGCAGGTTGAAGCCCTTGGACACGGTGTAGTTCGCCGCGAGGTCGAAGGTCGAGGCCGCGTCAACAAAGTTGTTGTTATCGGTAACCTTTGCGAGATCCTCCGCTATCGACAGCGGGATCCACGAGCGCTCGCCGTCGACGGTGAACAGCTCCGCCGAAAGCTTTGCGAGCGTCGAGTACGGGGTGTTCTCGCCGATGCGTCCTATCTGACCCGCCGAGTTGTCGCCGAAGCTCCAGACACGTCCGTCGCGGTCGACGAAGCTGGTGAAGTATCCGCTCGCCGATATGCCGGCGCTCAGCACGTCCTTGACCACGCCCGAGGCGGTGGTGGAGGAGGTGTTGGTCGGCGCGATGGTGTAGACAAGGTTGCCGTCGACCGGGCTGTTGTCCTGGAAGCCGACGCCCAGCTCGCCGTACTTGTTGTCGCCGCCGAGCATCATCAGCCAGCCGTTGGCGTCGAGCATCGCAAGCGAGTTGCCGCCGCCGATGGTCATTATGCCGCCCTTGTAGCCTATCGGGTTAGTCTTCGGGTCTATCTCCTCCTTGGTGGAGGTCAGACGCTCGGGCAGGGTGATGTATGTACGGCTGTCGTTTACCAGGCCGTCGTTGTAGCCCCAGACGTACACGTTTCCGGTTATGTCGTTCTCGTGCGCCACGTTGCCGACAAAGACGTGCATCGTCGGCGACTGGAGCATGATGTAGCTGGTCGCGGCTGCGAACCTGTTGCCCGCGGCGACGCTCATCGAGCGGTACGGCATCGCGACCGAGCCCTGCGCTCCGGTGTTCGTCTCGTTGCCGAACTCATAGTTGCGGTTCGAGCCGGTGGCGCTTATCGAGCCGTTGCCGCCGAGAGCGTATGCGGTCGCCGAGCCGCTTGCGGATACCGCCGCGACTATTCCATTCGAGCTGCGCATCGCCACCGGACGCGAGAAGTACTCCGCCGACTGCGTGTTTATCTGATAGTTCACGTTGTCGCCGGTACCGTACAGGTTCGACGAGATGCGATGCTGCTTTGTCACATATTCGATAGTGCCGTCCTCGGCGCGCATGGCGTCCTCGGTGCGGTAGTAGGCGCTGCGGAGCATTATCGCAAATCCGTGGCCGTCATCCTCGCCGCCGACAGCGATGTCGACGACCTCCTGGATGAAGTTCGACTTGTAAGTGGACACCGTTCCCGCCGGCGCAAGCACCTGCACCGCGTACGGATAGCGGGTGAAGTACATATCGGTGCGCACCGCGTCCTGACCGAGCTGTCCGCGGTCGTTGCGGCCCCATGCCCAGACGGTGCCGTCGTTCTTCAGCGCGTAGACGAAGTTTCCGGCCGCGTCTATCTTGCGGACGTTGTTCAGGTAGCCGAGCACGACATCGCCCTCAGCGAAGAACTCGGTCACATCGACGCCGTTCTTCTTGCCCACGACCACATATTCGCCCTTGACGCCGTCCTTGGTGTCGGTGCCCTTGGCGTAACGGACGGTCTCGTCCGCGTTGTACATGACCGAGCGCACCTGCTGCGGCGTGGAGTAGCTGCCGTAGATGCTGCCTATGCCCAGCTCGCCCCACTCGTTGGTGCCCCACGTCCAGACGGTGCCGTCGCCTGCGAGCGCCGCCGAGAAGCTGGTGCCGCTTGCAATCATCGGGAAGGAGACGCTCGTGCCGTGTCCGTATCCGACGTTTCCGAGCGACGTGTTCGTCTTGTCCTTGTTGTACTTGCCGGTCTTTACCTCGGTCTGCGCGGTGTACGCGTCATAGATGTCCTGCCAGTAGCCGCCGTCGATGCCGATGACATCGGTGTGCAGCCACGCGGGCGCGTTCGACGGAGTGCCGGCGCGGTAGACCGACGCGTACTTCTCGTCGAAGTTGGCCGAGTCGACCAGCTTGTTCAGATCCTCATAGATCTCGCCCGTCTCGCTGCGATGCGGCACGGTGATAGTGTTCTTCTCGGTCACCTCGTCCGCGGGACGTACCTCGACCTTTATCGCGCCGACTATCAGGCTGTCGTTTGCGACCGACACGATGATATAGCTGGTGCCGGCGTGCAGTCCGGTGATGCCCGGGCGCTTGTCGCACTGGTCGATGAGCGGGTCGATTATCGGGTCGCCGTCCATGTTCAGGTCGTAGTAGCTGACCTTGACTATGTCGTTGTAGCTTATCTTGTAGCCGGTAAGCTCGGCGGCCTCCTGCGGAGTGTACAGGCTTCCGGTGCTCTGGTTCGTCTTGGTTATGACGTTGGTGAGCATACGCTCCTCTTCGGTCCAGTCGCTGTCCACCGCGTCGTCCCACGCGAACCACGCAAGCTCCTGATTCTGGCTGTCGCTCTCGGCATCCTGGAACACGTTGAACGCGGAGATGACCGGCGTTGTGTCGAAGTAGAAGGTCTCACCCTCGCGCACCGACACCGAGTAGTCCTCCATGATGAAGTAGCTCGCGCCAACGCGCACCGGAACGTCGGTCGGGTTGGAAGTGCCGTCGCCCAGACGTCCGCGCATGTTCGAGCCGTAAGCCCACAGCGAGCCGTTGTCCTTGAGGAATATCGAGTGTCCGTCCACAGCTGAGACCGAGTTCTTGACCTCGACGACGCCGCTCATCGCGGTGCCCTCGATGTCGGTCGAGCCGCTCGACACCTGACCCTCGATGCCCCAATAGCGGCGGGTCTCGTCGTTGACATACAGCCGCTTCGCATCATCGTAGCCGCGGTTCACGCCCGCCACGTTGTTGCGGTAGTACTCGGCGGTAAGCACGGCGAGCATCTCACCTATCGGCTTGTGCACGGTCGAAGTCGCTATCGACTGCTTCTCGCCGTTTATCGCGAGCTTCGCGTCATAGGTGTAGTAGGTATCGGTCCTGTCGCCGTTCAGCTTGTAGTACCAGTCGGAAGCCGTCTCACCGAGGTCGGTGTACAGCGTCGCGGTCTCGGTGACTGCGCTGTCGCCCGTGCCGGAGGTGATGACCGTGATGGTGTTCGCGTCCTCCGAGGTGTAGAACTTGTCGTTCTTGGCGTTCATGTCGCCCTGGCCGAGTCCCGGGCCGTACAGCGGGGTATCCTCGCCCGGCTCGGCGTCCGGATTGTATATCTCGAACATGCCGACCGACCACAGATAGCCGTCGTTGTAGCCGACCTGGAGGTACTCGGAGATGTCCGCAGTCTGCGGGAACGCCACGCTCAGGTCGGTGATGTAGTAGTCGTAACCGACCGGACGGTCGCCGCCGTACAGTATGTTGTTGATGAACATAAAGTCGGTCGCGGTGGTAAAGCCGATAACCACCGAGGTCGTGTCATACTTCGCCGCGCCGACAAGTCCGTCCTTGCCCGCGTTCGGAAGCATATTCTCGTAGACCGTCCAGTAATCGCTCGACGGCGCAGTGACGTTCGAGGTGGACAGCGGCACGAACTTCGACTCGTTGCCGTACTTGTCGACCCTCGTCATATATCCGACCACGTCGCCGTTTGACACGACCACGGTGTAGCCGTCTATCTGCGCTATGCCGCGGCGGACGTCATTCATCTCGATAAGCTCATCCGGGTCGGCGTGGGCGTAGATGCCCGCGTTCGGGTTCTGCTCGTCGTAAGGCAGGCTCGACGGATCGTCCGGATCGTACAGCTGCTTGGTGTACACCTTCTCGTGCTCGACGTTGTTGTCCGGATCGTACACGTCGCGGAAGTCGACGCCCTGCGTGAGCGTGGTTCCGTTGAAGCTGACGACCGTGCCGTCATCCTGAATGAGCGACACATCGACCATGTACCTGCCGTGCTTGATGAAGCCGGTGCCCTCCTTCGGGCCGTAGATATAGCCGTAGCTGAGGTGCTCGTAGGTCTTAGGCTGCGCGTAGTTCTCGATAACGCCGCTGACGCGCTCGAACATGTCGCCGTTCACCTTGGTCACGACCTCGGTCGTCTCGTCGGTGTACGGGTCGGTCTCCTCGGTTATCGTGTCCGCGATGACCGCGACATACTCGCCGTACTCATCCTGGACAAACTCATAGTAGTAGCTGTATATCGGTATGCGGACGGTCGTCATCGGCGGCTGGCCGAATCCGCCGTAGCCCGGCTCGGGATCGGGCGTATCGCCGCCCTCTTCGCCCTCGGTCTCGCCGGCAAAGAGGCTTATCTCCGTGTATCCGGTGACTATGGCTATCTTGTTGTGATACGCCGCCATCGGCAGGTCGCCGGTGATTATCTCGTACTCGTCATACTCGGCGTCGCCGTCCTCGGTTATGAACTCGCCCCTTGCGTTCGCGAGCCTGAAGCCTTCGTATTCGTCCTCGCTGACGACGCTCGCGCCGAACAGACCGGTGTTCGCCTTGCGGACAACGCCCACGCCCTCGAGTATGGTATGGACGTAGGTATTGGTGTCGTATGCCGCAACGGGCAGCTCCTCGTCGTCCTCGCCGTCCTCGCCGACATTCGGCAGCTCGGGAGCAATCGTCTCCTGGCTTATGACCGTGCCCGCAAACGTGGGCAGATCCGCGATGTTCGCCACGATGTCGTAGCGCTCGGCGGTCACGATAATGCCGGCGCCCGTCTCATCGACCATCTGCTCGCCCGCGTAGATTATACGGTCGTGCTGTCCGTTGGCGTAGCGGGTGTCGTTATACTGGTCGTAGATTCCGCCCCACGTCTTGACCTGACCGCGCACGGTCAGCGCGACCGCGTTGTACACGCCGCCGCTGACGGTCAGTGCGCGTCCGCCGAGCGTTGCGCGCTCGATGGTCTCGCGGGTGCTGTATCCGCCGTACGGGTTGTAGCTGTCGTTGTTCTCGCCCCAGGTCATTATCTGACCGTCGCGCTTGATGACGCGCATATTCGCGCCGATCTTGTCCTCGGACAGCGTGTACGCGTCGCGCAGCGTCGACTGGCTGTTCGAGATGTTGACCGGCAGGGTCATGACCTGCGTCGCGACGCCCAGCGACTGCGGGTTCGCGCTCGGATCGACCACGCCGTGGTAGTTGTAGCCCCACTCGAATATGCGTCCGTCGACGTCCATCGCCGCCGAATACTGGCGGGTGGTGGTTATGTTCATCGACGAGCCGGTGTAATATCCGACGGCGTTGCCCGAAGCGGCGATGTCGATTATCTTGGAGCTTGCCGAATCCGCGCCCAGCATCGCGCCGTCCTTGGCGAAGTTCGAGCCTCGCACCAGCTGTGCCGAGTAGTACGCCTTGGTGACCAGCGATCCGACGCCGATAGCGCCGCGGCTGTTGTCGCCCCACGCGTACACGCGGCCGTCCTCGGCAAGCGCCAGGTTGTGCGTTGCGCCCACCGCTATCTTGATTATCCTGCCGGTGCCCGAGCTGTCTGCGCCGAGCGGCTCATAGCTGCCCTCGCCGTTCTCGTTGACCTTGTAGACGGTGACCTCGATCGGCACGTTCGAGTAGGTGGTGCTGCGCTCGACGCCGAGCTGTCCGAGGCTGTTGTCGCCCCACGCCCAGACGGTGCCGTCCGACTTGAGCGCCACGGTGTGATACGCGCCGACGCCTATCATCGGGAAGGTGATGTCGCGGATTTCCTTGTCCTCCGCATCCGGAGCGACGCCCACGCGGAAGTAGCCCACGTTGCCGCGAGCATCGGTCGCTATGATGTAGCTGAAGCCCGCCTTCTCCTTCATCGTTATCGCGCCGAAGGTGGACGCGTCGGTCCAGTCGTTGCCGATGGTCGCGACCTGCTCGTTGGTCGACTCGAAGAACAGCTCGCTCGGGTCGGGACGATACTCGGTCGGGCCGTAGGCGTTGAAGCCGACGTGCGCGACGATGTCGCTGACGAGTATATCCAGCTCGTCGTTGTACAGGAAGGTGGTGAGCATGCTGCCGTCCGGCTGGACGAGCGTGTCGTAGCGCATCGAGCTGGTCGTGCCGTAGCGGAAGTTTACGGTAGCCTGCGCCGAGCCGTGCGGCATGACGAAGCTCGCGCCGCTGCCCTCGTTGTGGACGGCGGGCTTGACCTCGCTGTGCAGCAGGCTGGTCGCGCTGACTATCGGGTAGAACGGATATCCCGGAGTGGTGGTCGAGCTTATCGTTATCACGTCGCCCGGACGCACGCCGTAGACTATCTGGACGGTCGGGCCCTCGCCCTCGCCGCCGATATCCTTGCCAAGCTCCGCCTTGAACACGCCGTTGATGTACACCTTGGCGATGTTCTGCGACAGCTCGTTGGTGCGATAGTTGTCCTCGATGATGAACTTTATCGGGAAGGTCTCGAGCTGCGCGGTGGCCTCAAACTCGACCTCGAGCACCGCGTCCGACTCGGGCATCACGAACGGTATGGTGTAGCTGCCGTCCGCCGACGCGCTGCCGAGCGCGAGCGGAAGCTTGACCTTGCCGCTCTGAGTGGACAGCTGGACATACCGCACGGTGTAGCCGTCGATCGGCTTTATCGTGGCGGTCAGAGTGGTGCCCGCCATTATCGAGCTTGCGTACGAGCCGCCGTACGGCACCTCAACGCTGCCGTAGCCCCTGTTGTAGTCGGTGGTAAACGAGTACATGGTCGGGCCGGTGCCGAAGACGTTGGTCACGTTGACCGCGATGCGCACCGTCTCGGTGGTCATCTTGAAGTGTGCGGTGTAGATGCCGCGCTCAGCGTCATATTCGGTCGACAGCGCGCGAACCTCTCCGCTCGAGCCGACGGTATAGACGGTGCCGAGGCGCGCGCCCTCACCGACCTTAACCGCGAGGTACACGGTGTCGGTGCCGCTGTGCGCCTGGATTGCGGTTGAGCCGAGCATCTCGGGCGTCGCGCCGGCGTTCAGCATCAGTCCGGCGGTGGTTCCCGAAGCGGTCGGATCGAGCACCTGCACCGTTGCGGTGTAGGTGGGCAGCTCTCCGGTGTCGTCGAATATGACGCTGGAGATGTCGAGATAGCTTCCGCCGCCGTCCATCAGAACGAGGGTCGGCTGCGCCTTGTCCGAATATGTTCCGTCGCCCGCCTGACCGCGAGCGTTGTCGCCCCATGTGTAGACCGAGCCGTAGTCGTTGTCGTACGCGAGCACAAAGTTGTCGTACGGCGAGGTGGCTATCGCCATGATGCGGTCTATCGGCAGGGTCGGGTCGGAGTTGTTCGCCTCGCCCGCGATGACCTGGAGCGCGGTCTCGTTGTAGGCAAGCGAGCGTCCCTCCTTGCCCACGCCGAGCTGACCGTCGCTGTTCGAGCCGGCAGCCCAGACCGTCTTGTTGGTGTTCCTTCCGCCGGTCGAGCCTGCGTAGAGCACATAGCCGGTGCGTCCGACGGTGACCGCGGTCGCGTTGGTGCCCTCG
The DNA here is from genome assembly GCA_964493515.1 of uncultured Oscillospiraceae bacterium. Classification (GTDB taxonomy): domain Bacteria; phylum Bacillota; class Clostridia; order Oscillospirales; family JAAYOS01; genus CANRIN01. Next base: position 61,664 of record CAZBNJ010000001.1, read on the forward strand.
CGGTTGAAGGTGGTCTCGCTGAGAACGGTGGTTATGGTCGGGACAATGTAGGTCACGTCGTCCATTATCGGCCTGCCCCTGTTGTCAAGCACCGGGTTGCCGTCCTCGTCGACGCGCTCGACCTTTACGACGTACTCTATCTCGCCGTTGGTCACGGTCGTCTTGCTGACAAGCGCGTCCTTGACGGCTGCCGGACGCGAGTAGACGTTGCGTCCCGGATCGTCCTTCATCTTATTGCCGTTCGTGTCGGTAACGCCGACTGCCTCCTTGGCCTCGTCGCCCTTGAGATACGCCTGCGTGTACAGCTTCTGGATGGTGGTGGTCACGCGCACGCCGAGCTGTCCGTAGGTGTTGTCGCCCCAGACGGCTACCTTGCCGTCGTTTGCGCGCTTGCCGTCCTTGTCCGTCGTGCCGCCCTCGAGTATCGCCATCACGCTGCCGAAGCCGCCGGATATCGCGACAGCGTTCGACTGCACCGCGCCCTCGGCGTACGAGTGACCGATGCGGCTCGCGTTCGCGGTTCCGAAGTCGGCGTCCTTACCCCAGCTGATGACGTCGCCCGAGCGGGTCAGGACGTGGCTGGAGTAGCGGTTGGCGGAGATGCCGTAAGCGAGCGCGTCGCTCGGCAGCTGTATCTGTATCGGATAGACTGAGTTGGGCAGGACGTATCCGGACGCGTCTATCCTCGGATAGAGCGTCAGCTGGCTGTTCTGCATATCGCCGGTGCCGTAGAGCTTGCCGCTCTCGGTCAGTATCAGGACGTGCTGGTAGCCCGCCGAAATGTCGACTATGCGGTCGGTCGGATGCTCGAAGTCGCTGCCGATGATGTTGGTTATATCCATCTCGACCGGCTTTATCTTTGCCTCCATCGAGTTGCCGACGCCGAGCTGTCCGTTGCGGTTCGCGCCCCAGACCCAAACTCTGCCGTTCGAGTCGAGCACGACGGTGAAGTTGTAGCCGACGGCTATCTTAACGCCGGTTATCTCCGCCATCGAGACCGGCTTGCCGCTGAGATCGGTGCCGTTTATCATCGAGCCGGGGCCGATGACCTGACGCGGCGAGGTGCTCGACGGGAAGTCGGCGTAGGCCGAGCCGATGCCGAGACGTCCGTCCGCGTTCGAGCCGAAGGTCCAGACCGTGCCGTTGTCGCGCAGCACGACGCTGAAGTCGTTGCCGCCCGCGACCTGCGGATAGACGACGCTCGGTTCGCTCTTCTCGTCGCTCTTGTTCTTGGGCAGCGGCATGACGTTCACCTTGACAAACGCGCTGAACGTCTGACCGTCCGGTGCGGTGTACTCGGCGACGACATAGGTCACGCCGAAGCCGCGGGCGGTGATGAGTCCGAATCTGTCCATATTGGTCGGGTCGTTTCCGACCGTCGCGACCGACGTATCGAGCGAACGGAAGGTTATCCTGCCGCTCTCTATCTCGTCGAGGGTCACGTCGTGCACGACATTGCGCTGAATGACGTTGAAGCCGTTGGTCGTGCGGGTTCCGAAGAAGTACGGATCGAGCCTCAGCTCTCCGCCGACGTACAGCGAATTCTCATACTGCGTATTCACCGAAGTCGCGCGGTCGTACCAGCCGTCTCGGATCACGCTGTCGTCATAGCCGGTCGCGCCGGTCAGCGGGTCGGTGGTCTTGGTGTATGCCGCGTCGTACCAGTTCGGGATGTAGTGCATGAACAGCGTGCGCTGGGTCTTGTCCACGCCGACACGCACCGCGCTCTCGACCGCGCTCTGCGACACTCCCAGTTCGACCGAGCCGAGCGCGCCGTAGTTGTTCGTGCCCCAAGCCCAGACCGAGCCGTCGTCGCGCACCGCGAGCGCGTGTCCGTTGCCCGCCGCGACCGCTATCATGTCGCCGGTCTCCGTTCCCTCCGCGACCTTTGCCACGACGGTGGCGAGCGCCGCGGTGTTGTTGCTGCGTGTGGCGGTATCGCCAAGTCCGAGCTGTCCGCGGTTGTTCGCGATGTTATTGAGCGCGACGGTATAGACGTTGCCGCTCGTTGCGAGCACCGTCATAAATCCGTTGCCGAGGTCTATCGCCTTCGCCGCCTCGGGTATCTGATTCGCGCCGTTTCCGCTGACGCGGATCGGGGTCGCCGAGCCGCCGCCCCAGACCCAGACCGTACCGTCGCGGCGCAGCGCGGCGGTGTAGTTGCTCTCCGCGGTTATCGCCACAACGTCGTCTATCGCAACGCGCACCGGCACCATCTTGAAGGTGGCGTTGGTGTGAGTGTTCAGGTTTATCTCGCGTATCACGTTGCCGGTGTCGCGAGTATTGCCGAGCTGTCCGTAGGTGTTGTCGCCCCACGCGTAGACGTTGCCGTACTGGTCGAGCACCACCATGTGGTTCGTGCCCGCAGCAGCCGCGACGATGTTGGTGAGGAAGACCTCCGCCTTGGCGTAGCCCTCGGTGATGCTCACGTCCTTCGAGATGTACGGCGTGGTGGTGGTGTTTTCAACTATCGTGCGGTCGAAGTGGCCGAATATCTCATCGTCCCAGGTGTTGGTCAGCGACGGATTCTCCACGCCGCGCAGCACCATAGCGGGCGTCGCCTGGGCGTTGCGCATTATCTCCGCGTCGAAGCCCATGAAGTCCGGGTTCTCAAGCGAAGTGCGGTTGCGGCCGAGCACGCCGTAGTTGTTAAGACCCCAAGTCCAGACATATCCGTCCGCGTCCACCGCGACCGAGGCGTTGCCGCCCGCCGCGATGTCCACTATCCAGGCGGTGGTGTCGAAGTTCACGGTAAGCGGGGTCGCGCTGCGATCCGGCGACTGACGGCCGAGCAGGTACAGCGAGGAGTTGAGGCCCCACGCGTAGACCACGCCGGTGTCGCTCAGCGCGAGCATATGCTTCGCACCGACCGAGACCTTGACGATGTTCTTCAGATAGCCGCCGGTCGCGGTCGAACCGCTGAAGTCGACGACCTGGACGGGCGCCTGCATGTAGTCGGTCGCGCCCTCGGCGTTGAAGTAGCCAGCGCCGAGTATGCCGTCGGCGTTGTTGCCCCACGTCCAGACCGAGCCGTCGCTGAGCACCGCCGCGTTGGTGTAGCCGTTGGAGGCGACCATCGGCGTGTAGCGCACCGAGGTGTCGTTGTAGTAGCTGTCGTGCGTGTTGAGAACGACGCTGCCGTCGGCGTCCTTCTGGGCCTTTGCGTATTCGTCGGTGGTCAGGAACTTCTCTATCTGTCCCTCGTCGTCGAGGTGGCGATACTCTATCTCCACATCGCGCGAGTAGTTGATGAAGCGGTCGGAGACGGTGACCGTGCCGACGTTATAGCGCTCGGTCGGGTCGGCGAGCACGATGTAGTCGTTCGTCGCGGTCAGGAAGGACGAGCTGTCGTACACGTTCTTCATTGTCGACGAGCTTATCTCAAGGTCGTCGGCGCGGCGAGCCGCCTGCGAACGGGTGCGCAGCAGGTTCATGTAGAAGAAGTCCATCGTGTAGACGGCGTCCTTCTTTATCACAAACGCCTGGTTGTCGCCGAGGACTATCTTGTCCGGCAGCGGATTCTCGCCGTCGAACACCACGCCGCCCTTGACGACGGTGTTCATGTCGGGTATGCGCGATATTGCCGAGAAGAGGGTCATCTCGCCTACGACATTGTTGTCCTCCGAAGGCGTGACCACACCGTACAGCTCGTCGAGCTGCTCGTCGCTGAGCGGGCGCTCGCCGGTCAGATAGGTCGCGAGGTTGTCGAATCCGTGGCGCGCGAGTATCTCCGCCGCCGCGAACGGATCGTTCTTGGCAAGCTCCGCCATGTTGTCGGTCAGCGTGATTATCGCGGCGTAGGCAAGCTCCATCTCGCTGTTCGCGCCGGAAGCTATCGGCAGCAGCGAGCGATAGAGCACACCGTCGTCCTCGTTCGGTACGCGTCCGTCGGAGGACACGCTCTTTTCGCCCTCGACGCCGAACTCGCGTCCCCACGAGTAGCTTGCGCCCTCGCCGAGCTGGTAGCGGTCGTTGAGACCCCACGCGTACAGCGCGCCCTCGTCATCCATGACTATCGAGAAGCTGCCGCCTGCCGCGAGCGTCGGACGCTCCGCGTCGTAGGCGTATCTGCCGCTGCCTATGGTATATCCGGTGTTGCGGTTGGTGGTGTTCTCCGCGTAGTTCATCGTGTAGACCGGGTCGAGCGCGCTTATCTCGGTCGGCACCGCGCGGTTGCGCAGGTCGCCCTGACCGAGCTGTCCGTTCGCGTTGGTGCCCCAGGCGTAGACCCTGCCCGAAGCGGTGGCCGCGAGATAGTGACCGTCGCCCGCCGCTATCGCTATGACCGGATCGACATTGCCCATCGCGTCCGCGTTGCCGAGCACACGTCCGGTGTCGTCGGCAAGCGGGCTTGTCGAGTTGTAGTTGTAGACCCTGCCGCCCGCGAGGTATATCGCGCCGCTCGAGCCGGCGGCTATCGCCTCAACACCGCTTATCGACGCGGTGAGCGTCTTTGTCGGCGCCTGATACACATAGCCGTGAGTGCAGCTTCTGTATAGCGGATTTGCGTTCGTGTCGATGAGATACACGCCGCTCGCGGTCGAGTAGTAGAGCTGCTTCGAGCCGCCGAAGTCAGCCGCCGTCACGCCGGTCACGCCCATGTACGAGCCGTCGATGACGCCGACCTCGCCCCACGCGTAGAGCACGCCGTTCGAGGTGATAACGCCGGTGGAGTTGCCGCCCGCGAACACCTTCGCCACGCTCGATATCGTGAAGCTGCGGGTCGTAGTGTAGTGCGAATAGCCGGAGTCGTAGTGATAATCCCAGTAGAGGGTCGTGTCCATGCGCACGGCGTAGCCCGCGCTGGTGGTGTTGTGCGCCGAGTCGATGGCTCCGTTCGACGCGCCGAGGCGTCCTATCGGGTACTTGGTGTTGTAGCTCGAGGTCAGGTTCGCCATCGCATACGCGGTGTTGCTGCCCCATGTGTAGACCGCGCCGGCCGAGTCGAGCGCTATGGCGTGGCTTGCTCCGGCTGCGATCATCACGACGTTGCGCAGATCGTCCGCGTCGCGGTTCGAGTCGGTGCGCATCACCTGCATCGGCGCTGCGATGTATCCGCCGATCGAGCCGATGCCGAGCTGTCCCTTGGTGTTGTCGCCCCACGCCCAGACGGTGCCGTCCGCACGCAGCGCAAGCGTGAACTTGTCACCCGCGACTATCATCGGGCTGACCTTGGTGTACTCCTTGTTCGGCTCATAGACCTGAGTCGGGGTTATCGTCACCAGGAAGGACTCGGTAAGTCCGCTGGTGCGGTCGGTCACGGTGATTATCGCGCTGCCCTCGCTGCCCTTGGTCGGAAGCAGGCGGAACTTGGGCGCAGTCTTTACGCCGTTCTCGTTATACTCGCTCTCCTCGCGCACGGTCACGACCGCGCTCGACGAGCTGACTTCGATGTCTCCGGCGCTGCTCATGGCGTCGAACACGTTGATATAGCCCTCGTTCGAGAGCGCGAACGCGCTGAGCAGCAGGTACTCCTCGTCGGTTATCGTGACGCCGTTCTTCCAGTCGGCGACGTTTGCGATCGACTCGCTGCCCGCGCCGCTCATGCCGCTCTGGACGGTCATGCTCAGGCGCGCGGCCTCATTGGTGCCGGTAGTCACTGCCACGAGCGTGCTCGACGAGCCGAGCGTGTTCGTGCTCACGCCGAGCTGTCCGCGGTCGTTGCGTCCGGCGGTGAGCACCAGACCGTCGTTGCGTATCATTGTCGACGACTCCGCGCCGACCGAGATGTAGCGTATATCCTCGAGATAGGTGTCGCCCGCCGGAATTGCGCCGCCGTTCTTTATCAGCTGATCGAGCGTATAGCCCGGCTCGACCTCCGTCATCGTCGCGTAGAGCTTGTCGCCGTTCGAGCCGTCGCCCATCTGACCGTAGGCGTTAGCGCCCCAGCTGTACACCTCGCCGTTCGACGCGAACGCGAACGCGGTGTCGCCGCCCGCCGACAGTCCGACGATGCCGGTGATGTAGCTCTTCTCCGCGTCGGTGTTAGGTGTGGTGACGACGCGCATCGGGTGATCGCTGTAACGTATCGTGTTCGAGGCGGTGTCGGCGGTGCCGTAGTCGGAGACCATCTCGGTGCCGATGCCCAGCTCGCCGTGCTCGTTGGTGCCGAAGGTGTAGACATAGCCGTCGTCGGTCAGTATCATCGAGAAGCGGTCGCCGGCGGCTATCGCTACGACAACGTGGTCGTGGCTGAACGGATAGTGCGTCGTAGTCTCAAGGTTTGCGGCGGTCGCGTCGAGCACCTCGCTGCCATTTGCGCGGTAGAGGGTGCTGTTCAGCAGCTCGCGCGGCTGCACGCTGTTCGAGGTGCCGCCCAGGCCGAGCTGGCCGTAGTCATTGCCGCCCCATGTGTAGACCGCTCCGCCGCCGGTCAGAGCCATCGCGTGGTTCGAGCCTGCGGCTATCGCAACGATACCGTCCATGCGGTACTGCGTGTGGTTGAACGCGGTGTTGCCGACGTTTTCGGTGTTAGCCATCGACGTGCCGAAGCTGTAAACTCCCGCCGGGGACGCGGAATACGTCGATCCCGAATCGCGTCCGAGCTGGTAGAACTCGTTGCGGCCCCAGCTCCAGACCTGTCCCTGGTCGTCGAGCGCCAGCGAGAAGTGGTCACCCGCTGCAAGCGCGGTCACCTTTGCGGGACGTCCGGTCACGGCGGTGCGCGGCAGACTGTTTGCCTTTGCGGGCGTGGTGACATAGGTGCTCGTCGTGCCGTTGCCCACCTGGCCGTAGGTGTTCGCGCCCCAGCCCCAGACAGCGCCGGTCGAGTCGGCGGCAAGCGCGTGATAAGCGCCCGCGGCTATCGCGACGATCTTGACACCCTCGCCGAAGTTGACCGCCACGGCGTTGTCGTCGTAGCTCTTGCCCGCAGTCACGCGGCCGAGCTGACCCATGTCGTTGCGGCCCCATGTGTAGACGGTGCCGTCGGCGGTCAGCGCCATGCCGAATCCGTTTCCGGTCGCGACATTCGGGACTATCGAGGTATTGATGTAGTAGCCGGTCTGAGCGGTCGCGGTCGTCTCGACGTCGGTGACGCTGCCGTCCTCGCCTTCGACCTGCTCGATGACCGTGGTCGAGGTGGTCACCGCCTCGTTTGCGACCTTGCCGTTGCCGTTGACGACGATGCGCACCAGTCCTATCTCGACGCTGTGCTCGTCCGGATGGAGGTCGCTCGACTCGTCGTAGATTATCATGGTCACGCTGCCGGTCGCGGTAGCGTTCGCGTGTATCATCGGATGTCCGTTCGCGTCCGCGCCGACCCAGTCGATTATCTCGGTGTCGCCGCTCTGGATGACGAAGCGGAACTTCTCGCCGAGGTCGCTCTCCTCGGTGGTAGCCTCATATCCGGTCTTGGTGCGGTACCAGATAAGGTTCGGATACTCTGCGGCGCCGCGGATGAGCATATCGAGGCGCAGCAAGTCGCCCGACTTGATAACTATCGTCGGATTCTCGTTCTTTATTACATACTTGGTCTCGCTGCCCGCGGTCATCAAGTAGCCGTCAAACCTTGTTTCGGTGCTCGACGGATCCTCCTCGGTCTCGCCCGGGATCTCGACGGTGCTCTGCATGACCGTCGCGCCGCCCACCGCGTAGGCTATCGGCAGCACGCCGTCCAGCTGGCCGACCACACGGACGAGCGACGGCTCGCCGTTGCGCAGATCCTTGTCGCCCAGGCCCGAGCGCGAGTCGCTGTCGGACAGGCTGTATATCGAGCCGTCCAGCGTCACGACGGTGGTCAGACCCGCGTTCGACGCGACGGTGTAGACCTCGCTGAGCGGCGAAGTCGCGGTATCGTTCTCGTCGGAGGTCGCCATGTACGCCTCGCCCGCCGCGAGATAGATGTTCTCGCCGCTCGGGACGGCGTTGGTAGTGACCCAGATAACCGCCATGTTGTTGGTGGTGGTGAACGCCACGTCGTTTCCGCGCAGGCTGATGTTGCGTATGCGCAGGTATGCCGCCTCGCTGTCGCCGTTCTTCACAACGGTGCGGTCGGAGGTGACGCTGCTTCCCTTGACGAAGTTCGCGCCCGCGTCATAGCTTCCGGTCGGCACGCTCGCCGAGAGGATGCGCGCGGCGTAGACATGGTTCTCGCCCGCGTACAAACCCCACGCCCAGACGGTGCCGTCGCGGTCGAGCGCCATCGAGTAGTTATTTCCTGCGTGGACCGACACGATGTTGCGCAGCGGCGTGTTCGAGGCGGTGAGTACCTGCCTCATGTAGTGACCGCTGTCGGCGGTACCGCCGTTGCCAAGCTGTCCGCCGCCGTTCGTGCCCGCGGCCCAGACGGTGCCGTCCTGCTTGAGGTAGAGCGCGTGACCCGTGCCCGCAGACACGTCCACGACATCCTCTATCTTCAGGCGCTGAGCGTAATCCCAGTCGTAATCGCCGCTCTTGCCGCGTCCCATCGGGGTGCTGCCCGCGTTCGATGTGTTCGGATAGTAGCCGAACACCGCGCCGTCCTGCATCAGCATCAGCAGGAAGTCGTTGGTGGCGGCTATCTTGACGACCTTGTTGGTGTAGCCGTACTTGTAGGTCGAGGTGGTCGGATAGGCGGTCGACGCGGTCGAGTTCTCGTAGGTGCCGAACGCGCGGTTCGCGGTCGCGGCGGCGGCGAGTCCGACGTTGGTCGTGCCTATCGCGTGGTAGGTGTCGAACGAACCGTCGACGCGGAACTCGTTGCCCGCGTGCGGGTCGCCGTAGGATACTCTGATAACGTCCTCATACGCATAGTCGTCGTTTGTGCCGTAGGCATTGTAGTAGTTGTACACATTTCCGTTCTTCAGATAGAACAGATAGCTGCCCATCGCGACAAGCTGCTCGACATCCTTGAGATAGCCGCCGGATGCGGTCGCGCGGGTCGGCAGATACGAAGCTCCGTGGTCTCCGCGGCTCGCGCTCGAGCCCCAGGTCCAGACCGAGCCGTCGTTCATCAGCGCATAGACCCTGTTGCCGCCTATCGTGAGCACGGTGGTGAGCGCGACCTGCTTGACGCTGTTTATCGCGCTGCCGTCGTCCGCCGGAACGCCGGTAGCCTCGTTTATCGACTTGTACGCGAGCATGTAGCGAGTGCCGGTGTAGCTGACCTCGGCGGTGGTGTAGAACACGCTGCCGTCCGCGTTTTCGACCTTGCGCAGCTCGCCCTTGTCGTCCTGCTTGTAGTAGTATCCGGTAAGTCCGTCAAACTGCTCGCTGAGACCGACGGTGTAGCCGCCGTCCGCGCGGTTGCCGGTCGCGCCGAGGGTGGTGTAGAAGAACTCAACGCGGATGCGCGCGGTCTGTCCGGTGGCGGTGTCCTCCACCTGGATGTAGGCGAACATACCCGGCTGGATCTCCTCCGCGTGCAGCGTCGCAAGACCGACCGTCGCGTCCGCAAACGAGATGAGACGCGGGTTGGTCGAGCTGAAGCGCAGACGCTTGCGCTTGTCCTCGGTCTCGCCGAAGCCAACGGTGTACCAGACGTTCGACGCGATGGCGTTGAAGGTGTCAACGTGCTCGCTTACGATGTTCTGCTCGGTTATCATGACCGCCTGCTGCTGGTCGACGTACAGCTTGAGCGTCATCGGGTCGTGCAGCGTGTACACCGACCTGAAGTCGCCGTCGATGTAGCCGACATCCACACGCTGCATGGTCAGCGCGTCGTAGTTCGACTGCGAATGACGCACCTGCGTCGCGGCGGTGATGGCGGCGGTGGTACCGCTCTCGCTCTCGTTGCCGAACACGCCCGCCGACGAGTTCAGACCGAAGCTCCAGACGGTGCCGTCGCCCGCGATGAGCGATCCGCTCTGAGCGGTCAGCGCTATCGCGAATATCTGCTTTGTGCCGAGGTCGGCGTCGTTTCCGATATACTCGCGCGCGCCGGTCGCCTCATAGCTGTCAAAGCGCACGTTGCGTATGCCGTAGACAGGCGCGGTGGACGCGACGGCGCTTGCGCCGGTCCTGTCCTCGCCCCACTGCATCGCGTATCCGTCGCGGGTGAGCGCCGCGCTCTGGTCGTAGGAGGTCGCTATCGCGACGATGCGGTCGTCCTTGCGGGCGTCGGTCGCCATGAAGCTCATCGTCGAGTTCGCGCGTATCGGCGAGTAGCTGTATCCGGTGCCCGCGGTCGAGCCGGTCCTGGTCGTGGCGGTTATCTGATAGGAAGCGTTCGAACCCATGCCGTAGACGGTCGGCGTGCGGTCGGTGGAGATATAGGTGCGTGCGCCGCCGTCCAGCTTGTACAGCGCGCCGCTGAACGCGTTGTACTCCGCCTCGCTTGCGAAGGTCACGACCTGGAAGCCCATGACCTCCGAGCGCACGGCGTAGGTCGCGGCGGCGTCGTACGCGGCGCCCTTCGCGACATACGAGTAGGTCGGGTAGGTCATGTCCACGGTCGCGTCGTCCGCGCTCTTCTCGGTGATGTTCGACACCGCGGCAAACGACGAATCGTGCGCGTCGATAAGACCGGACACCGCTCCGCGGCCGGTCAGATTCTCGCTGTAAGTGTGCGTGCCGTCCGCCGCCGAGGTGAATATCATGTGCGGCTCGGAGGAGACGTTGGACACAGCCACGTCTATCGTGTACTGGAGGTAGTTCGAGCGATAGCTGTTCGACTCGCCCGCGCGTATCGGCATCGGCACGCGCTGATAGCCCTCGCCGTGCGGCGGGATGTAGCTTCCGCCGATAAGCGAATAGTTCGTGCCCGAATACGAGCCGACGGTGTACAGCTCGCCGTTCGCCATCTGGATTATCGTGTAGCCCTCGCCCGCGTAAGCAGCCGAAGCCATGGTTATGAATCCTATCGTGTCGGCGGCGGTGGACGGGTTGTAGCTGTCAAAGTTCACCGAGCTCCAGTTGACGAATCCGCCGCGACGCATCGCTCCCGCAGCGCTGAAGGTATTGTAGTTGTTGGTGTGAGTCCAATACTGAGTGGTCTCTATCTGGCTCTTGGTGTTGTCGCCGGTGCCCCAGACCGTGCCGTCGCTCATGACGATTACGGTGTGGTTGGTGCTGCTGGACAGCGTCGAGAGCTTGCCGTGACCGCTCGGCAGAGCGACCGCGTACGGATAGACCGCGTTGCTGTAGCTGCCAATGCCCAGCTGTCCGCTGGTGTTGAGACCCCACGCGTAGAGGTTGCCCTTGGAGTCGACCGCGAAGCTCGAGTTCGCGCCGGCGTAGATGTCCACAATATCGACGAGATAGCCGTTTGCGGAGGTGTTGCGCACCTGCTGCGGCGTGTACTCGGCTGTCGTGCTGTTGTCGCCGAGCTGACCGTAGCCGTTGTAGCCCCAAGCCCAGACCGTGCCGTCCGCCTTGAGCATCAGGACATGGTTCTCGCCCGCGACGATCTTCGGGCTTGCGACCTTGTAGTTCGGATCCTCGGTTATGTCGTACTGCGGACGCACCTCAACGCGGAATATGCGCGCAAGTCCGCTCACCTTGTGGCGAATGAGCACCGTGACCTCACCGAACGTGTTCGGCACGGTCTCGAACTCGAAGTAGTCGTCGCCGTCCGCGGCCTTGACGCGGCTGACGCGCAGTATGCTCTCGTCCGACGAGATAACGTCGAAGTCGGTAAGCTCAAGCAGTCCGTTCGCGTCGTAGCCGATGTCGTGCTCGGCGTCCGCGCTCGATGTGAAGTACTTGGTGTCATAGGGCTGGCGTCCGTTCATGCCACGCTCCTGATAGCCGTCAAAGCGCGTGGTGACAGTGCCCCAGCCGTAGCCGCCGTCCGAACCGGTCTTGAGATAGAGGTTCGTGCCCGCGGTGGTGTAGCTGCGGATCATCGGGACGTGCTCGGTCGTGGTCGTGACGGTGGTCTCGACCTCCTCGCCGTCCTCGTTTGTTGTCTTAGTGGTGGTGGAAGTGCTTATCGGCGCGGTGATGTATACGCGCACGCTGTCGCGCTCCACGATGCGTATCGTCTGCGAACCGATGGTCGCGCGCTCGAGGCTGCGTCCGTCGGCGCTGTCCATGCTCGCCAGTCCGGTGTCCATCGCTATCGTCTTTTCCGCGACGGTGTTCGGGTCGGAGGAGACGTCGACGTGGGTTATCTTGCCAAGCCACAGCGTCGTGTCGTCCTTCATGCCGACGAGCACCGGCTCGGTCACGTCGGTGGTGCGATAGTCACCTATCGCGCCGGTCAGGTTTGATGCGAAGGCGCAGCTGGTGGTCGTGTTGTCGGTGCCGGTGGCGTACATCAAGCCGTCCGCGCGATATACCACCGTGCGTCGAGTACCGACAGTAATATCCACGGCATCAGTAAACGCATCGTAATTGCCAACCCTGTCTGTCTCGCCGTGGTCGTTTATCGTCTCGCCCGCGCGCATCAACGTCGGCAGGTTCGAGCTCGTGGTCGTGCCGTTGCCGAACTGACCGTTCGAGTTGTCGCCCCACAGCCAGACGTGGCCCGCGTGATCGCTTGCCGCCGAGGTATATCCGCCGGCGTAGACACGCGTGAAGTAGTAGTCGCCGTTTCCGACCTTCACCGGCGTTGTGGAGTAGTTCGCGGTCGTGCCGGCGCCGAGCTGACCGTTGCGGTTCGAGCCCCACGCCCACGCCGTGCCGTACGAATCGAGCGCGACGATGTGGTCCTTGCCCGCGGCGATGTCCACGATGTCGGTGAGGAACAGTCCGCCGCTCACCTGCTCGCCCGCGAGCACCTGCACCGGGTACGGACGGTTGATGTTCGTGCCGTCGCCTATAACTCCGGTGAAGTAGTTCGTGGTGTAGCTTCTGCTGCCATACGAGTACACGCTCCACGACGAGTAGTATATCTTCTGGTAAACGGTGGAGTTGTAATCGGTGTTCATACCCCATGTGTAGACCGAGCCGTCGGCAAGCAGCGCCGCGGCAAACGCGTCACCCGCGACTATCTTTATCACGCGAGCGGTCTGGTTTGCGGTGTGGAAGCGCAGCGAGGATGCCCTGGTCGAGTCGCTCATGCCGTTCGCGTCCAGGCTGGAGTCGCCGAGCTTGCCCATGCCGTTCATTCCGACGACCTCCACCGGCACGACGCGATAGACGCCGTTTGCGCCGTAGTTGGAGGAGTTCGGATACTCGTACGCCAGATAGTTGCCCGGGCAGTCGAAGCGGTAGCCGCTCGACATGTACGGCGCGTAAGTGGTCGCGTCGCCGGCGCGCTGCATATCGGCATAGATGCGATGGCCGAAGCCGTCGTAGCCGTAGTAGCTGCTCGAGACGTTGCCGCCGCTCATTATGGCCTCGTCGCGTCCCCAGTCCATGTTCATGTACTCCATCGTGTTGTACACGCCGCTGTTGCCCCAGTAGACGACCGTGCCGTCCGCGCGCAGAGCCATCGCGAAGTCGCGGCCCGCCGCTATCTGGACGATGTTCTTCAGCGTGTTCGGGCTGGACGCGTTGTAGCCCGCTCCGACGTTTATGACCTTCATCGGCGCGTAGGCGTTGCGGTCGCGTATAGCCTGCGTCCACTGATCGTGGCAGCCGCTATGCCAGCTGTGGCAGTGCCACATGAAGCGATAGATGTAGGTGAAGTTGTAGGTGCCGTTGCCCAGCTCGCCGTGGCCGTTGTAGCCCCAGGACAGCACTTCGCCGGTGGAGGTGAGCGCATAGCTGGTGTACGGGCCTGCCGCTATCTGGATGATGTCGCCAAGGTAGCCGCTGGACACCGTCTCGGTAGTGATCGAGCCGGTCGGTGCCGCATCCGCGCCGTACTGGTTATTGGTGCGGTATCCGCGCACGCGCTGCGGCGAGGTGTAGGTCTTGCGCGCATCCTGCCAGTTCTCGTCGTACACGTTCGTCCAGTAGCGGCTCCAGTAGTAGACATTGTGATAGGAGTTATACGAGCTCTGGTAGTTGTTGGTGCTCGCATAGGTCGCGATACCGAGCTGTCCGTAGAGGTTCGAGCCCCATGCCCAGACGGTGCCGTCCGAGCGCAGCGCCAGCGTGTGGTCATAGCCGCTTACGACCATCGGCGTGACCTTGCCGCTGCGGGTGTACAGCTCTATCTGCGCCGCGCTGGTGGCAACGCACTCGCGCTTATAGCGTATGGTGTTCGCGTAGGTGGTGGTAGTCGTGACGCCGCCCTCGGTCTTTTCCTCGACCAGCGGCTTGTCGGTCGTCTCAACGTCGACCTCCGGGTCGTACTCGCGCCAGTTCAGACCGTTCTTGCGCGCGCTCGCGTCGTCCACACCGTTTGCCGGAGCGAACACATAGCCGCCCTCCGGATCCTGCGTGTAGACGTATATCTTCGAGCTTATCGCGACCGTGCCGTACTTGTGCATGTTGGCGCTCTTGATTATCCACGAGCCGTCGCCCGCGTACTCCGCCACCGCTATGTCGGTGTCCATAGTGCGCAGGTCGCTTACCGCGTAGACCTTGCGGACTTCGCGGTTGGTGGATATGCCGCCGATAATGATGGTGACCGTGCCTTCTTTGCCGATGGCGTCGTCAAGGCTCGTCAGCTTGGTGCTGCCGTATGCGTTGGTGCCGTCGTAGACCACCCAGCGGCTCGCGTCGACGCGCAGCTGCTTGGTCTCGTCCAGACGGTAGTTCCAGGTCGAGCTGTTCGAGTTGAACGCGTTGGTGTCGGTCACGGCATCCGGCGTGTTCTTTGCCGAAGCGCCGCCGTTGCTTGTGACGGTCACGCCGTTTATCGACGACGCGACATTCGTGCCCGCCGTCTTGCTCGTCTCCTCGTAGTCCTGGACATATGCCGTGGCGAAGTACAGATAGCTGTTCTTGTGATAGCCGCTGAGCGTAGGCGTGGTGTTGTTCTTGCGCAGGTCACCGCTGTTCGACGAGTTGTTTGTCAGCGAATTGCGGATGGTGCCGAGCTGGTAGTACGCGTTCGAGCCCCAGCCGAACACATAGCCGTCGGTCAGCATCGCCGAGACGTGGTTGGTGCCGAAGTCCATCGTGTGTACGCCGCCCAGGCTGTTGTCGCCCTTATACTGGTCGTACTCGTCGCCCTGCGTCAGCTTATAGCCGGCGGTGCGGTCGGTCATGTCGGTGCTGTCCGGATACTCGGTCGTGGTGACCGGATCGGTGTCGCCCTCAAGGACGAACTGCGGCCATGTGATGGTCGCGTGCGACGCCGAGCCGCTCGAGCCGTCGGCTATACCGAGCTGACCGTAGCCGTTGTAGCCCCAGACGAGCAGCTGCGTGCTCTCGGTCAGCAGCGCGCCGGACGAGTTGTTGCCCGCGTAGACCGTCTTGACTCCGCGCAGGTAGGTGTCCTCGATATTCTCGCTTGTGACCGAGCCGAGCAGCGTCTGCTTTGCGGCAACGGTGGAGGCCGCCGAGATGCGGACCGCCAGCGTCTGCGTGCCGCTGTACTGCGCGGTAAGCTGTCTGTAACTGTTGTCGCCCCAGCCGAATATCTCCTGATACTGGATGCTGGTGCCGTCTGCCTGGCGCTCGGTTATCGTGCGGATGGCAAGCATATGGTTCTTGCCGACCGCGATGGCGCTGGCGTTGTAGAAGTTGTCCGAATCGCTCGTGCTGTTGCCCTTCGGGACATAATCGGGCACGAGCTGGTTGGACAGCTTGCCGTTGCCGAGCTGTCCGCTGGTGTTCTGACCCCAGGTGATGATGTTACTCTCGCCGTTTATAGCCGCCGAGCTTTCGCCGCCCGCGTCTATGACCTTTATGTTCGACAGATAGTCCTTGCCCAGGAAGCCGAGCACCTTCGTCGGCGTGCGGTTCACGTCGAGGGCGCTGTTCGAGTTTATTCCGAGCTGACCGTTGGTGTTGCGGCCCCACGCCCAGACGTTGCCGTTCTCGTCGAGTGCAAGCGAGAAGTAATCGCCCGCCGCAATAGCGACGATCTTTACGCCGTTGTCCACAAGCGTCTGCACCTTGCTCGCGTAAGTGACGATGCTCGAGGTGTTCGCGCTCGCGAGACCGAGCTGGCCGTAGTTGTTCTGACCCCATGTCCAGACCACGCCGTCTCTATCCAGCGCGACCGTGTGGCTTATGCCGGTCTTGACGCTCTTGATGTTGGTCAGGTAGACACCCGCCGACTTGAGCACGCGCTGCGGATTGGGTA
This sequence comes from uncultured Oscillospiraceae bacterium, assembly GCA_964493515.1. Classification (GTDB taxonomy): domain Bacteria; phylum Bacillota; class Clostridia; order Oscillospirales; family JAAYOS01; genus CANRIN01. The sequence continues at coordinate 77,673 of CAZBNJ010000001.1, forward strand.
CAACCGCCAGAGCGCTCGCGTTCGTGGGCGAGGTGCTGCCCGCCGGATACTCGTAGTTGCGGTCGACCTGCGACGAGTAGCTCGACTCTATCGAACCGCTGACAAAGCGGCTGCTCGACGTGCGGGTTATCGGCTGCGGGTTGGTTATCGAGCCCTCGAAGCCGAGGTTGTTGCCCTGGCCGAGCTGGCCGTAGTAGTTGTGGCCCCATGCCCAGACATAGCCATAGCTGTCCAGCATGACGGTGAAGTTCTCGCCCGCCGCGGTGGTCGGGATTATCGCGTTGCGGCTCTCCTGGAGGTTTATCTCGAAGGTCGCGGTGTACACGCCGGTCACCAGCATCTCGGGCTCGGGCAGTCCGGATGCCGCGTCGTTCGAGTGCGTGCTGCCGTAGTCGCCAACGACATAGCGCTTGGTAAGCAGGCTCTCGTTCTTGTATGTGCTCTTGTCGTCCAGCGTGTTAGACGCAGCGCCCGGGCCGTTGTCATACTCCGCCGCGATGGTTATCGTCGTGCGGCCCTTCTCGTAGTTCTCGCGGTGCTCTATCATGTACTGATAGCTGAAGATAACGACGTTGTCGTCGGTATCCGGCGCGAGGGCGGTCGAACCGGTGGGCGAGCTGCCCTTTCCGGTGCCGTCCTTGACGCCGTCGTTGTCCGTTCTGGTCACGGCGATACCGGTCGCCGAGCTGACCGACGTCCAGACCTCGTCGCTCGACGGCAGGTTGAGGACCATCGGATAGAGCGCGAATCCGGTGTCATACTGGAGGTGAGTGTTCTCCTTGTAGATGTACATATAGTCGTCCGCGCCCATGTCGATAAGCGGGGTGACTATCGGGTTGTTCGCCTTTGCGGTAACACTCGAGTCGGTGCGCGAGTCGAGCGTCGCCTGCGCGTTTGCCGGATCGTAGGTCTGCGCCACGTTGGTCGGCGTGCCGTAGGTCTGGTCGACCACTCCGCTGTTGACTATCTCGAGGTAGTCGATAATGAGCTGCATCGTCTCCTTGTCGCCCGCCTGGACAGGCAGCGGCAGACGATAGTCGGTGAGGTCGCCCAGCTGACCGTTGGTGCCCGACGCCGAGCCGACGCGGTTGGTACCCCAGCCCCAGACATAGCCGAACATGCCGTCGAGTATGCCGTCGCCGGTGATGTTGCCGGCGTCGTCCTCCGGGGTGTACTGCGTCGCCAGCGAGTAGTACATGTTTATCGACACGGAGAAGCTGGCTCCGAGAGCTATGCCCGCCGAACCCTCAAGGTAGGTGTAGTCTGCGTTGTGCTTCTCGTAGTTGCCCTTCAGCGTGCGGACGGGATTTGCCGACGCGGTGTAGCTGCCGTCGCCGAGCTGACCCTCGCCGTTCGCGCCCCAGACGTAGGTGTAGTTGTGCTCCCTGCCGTCGGTGCTGTACAGCGCGTTCGCCGCATCGCCCGACTTTGCGTGGTCGAGCAGCGCCTGCGACTTCGTGGTCGCGCCCTCGCCGGTAGTTGTGGTCTTCTCGTAGAACGCGGCGGTGGTCGCCGAGCCCGGTATCACCGTGCGTATCGCGCTGTTGGTGCCGCTCGCCGCTATCTCGACGATATATTCGCCGACATTGCTTGCAGCGTTCGGAGTGTAGAACGCCGAAGCCGCGTCGCGGCCACCGGTCGTGTTGCGCAGGACGACCTTCGCGTTTGCCTCCACGCCCACAACCGGCAGGTTGGTCGTAGCCGAAGCGTTGTAGCCGAGCAGGTTGTTCGAGTTGCTGCCCGTTCCGAACACGTTGTGCGCGCCGGTGAGGATGAGCGAGTAGCCGTTTCCGTTTGCCAGCTGCATCGCGCCGTAGAACATCTCGCTCGTGTTGTAGCGACGGTTGTACGCGCTGTTGCCGGAGGTGTCACGGTCGAGCAGCGTGTTCGAGTAGCCCTCGACGGCGGCGTTCGTGCCCGCGCGCATCTGTACCGGCTGCGAGGCATAGCGCGCAGTCGTGCCGTCGGTCACGAGCAGACCCACGCCAAGCTGTCCGCTGCTGCCGAGACCCCACGAATAGACCGTGCCGTTCGCGCGGAGCGCGGTGACATGGGTGCTGCCCGCGGCAATGGCAACGATATCGCTTATGTAGTCATACGGATCGCCGTTCACATCCGGCGCAGCCGACGCGCCGTTGACCACGCGCACCGGGGTGGTCGCGTAGCTCGACGAATATGTCGTGTTGTAGTATGCGCGGCCGAGCTGTCCGTAGCTGTTTGCGCCCCACGCGTAGACGTAGCCGTCATTCGTCAGCGCAACGCTGAAGCCCGAGCCTGCCGAGATCTCGGCGATGTTCGTCAGATACTTGCCGGTCTCGTCGGTGTGCGCCGCGATCGCCGCGCCCTTCAGAACGCGGGTCGCGGTGGTGTAGTATCCGGTGCCGCCCGCGCCGATCTGTCCGTCGGACGAGATGCCCCAGCCGTACACGTTGCCGCTGTGGGTCAGCGCCATCGTGTGCGACGAGTAGACCGATATCTGCTTGACGTTTGCGAGGTAGTTGACGCCGCCCACGGTGACATAGTCGCGCCTGTCCGCGCCGGTGGTGTCTATCCTCACGCGCACCGGGTACGCCTTGGAGGTGCTGCCGGTGGTGTTCGTGCCGTCGCCTATGCGGCCGTAGCTCTCAAGACCCCAAGCCCAGACGCTTCCGTCCGGCTTGAGCACGGTGGTGAAGTAGTCGCCCGCCTCGATCTGCGCCGCCGAGATCGCGGTCGTGTTCGAGCTGTCGAGCACATACAGTTCAAGCACCATCTGATACGAGATGCGCTGTCCCGACGGAGTGGTGTAGTCGTAGGTTATCGTCGCGGCGGTGCGGCCGTACTTGCGGCTGTTCGTGCCCTTGAACACTATCTTCGACTCGCCCGCGGCGTCGCTTGCCCAGTACCACGTCACGATGCTCGGGTCGAGCACGTTTACGGTGTAGCTGCGGCGATAGTGCTGCGTCGTAACGCCGCCGTCGGTGGTGGTCGTCGGGCGCAGCGCGGAGATGCTGTCGCTGAACACCGAGCTGTTGAAGCCGGTGTAGTTCATCACATACATCTTGGACAGGTCGACGGTGTAGCTGGTCATGTCCGCGTCGATGGTTATGCGCGAAGCGGAGGTGTGCGACTTTGCTATCTCGGTCGTCGGGTTGCCGTCCGGCTCGTAGAACATTATCGAGTCCTCGCGAGCGCCGGTGCGTATCGGTTCGGCGCTGTCGTGGAAGCCGCCGTCGCCGAGCGCGCCGTGGTCGTTCTCGCCGGTCGAGTAGATGAAGCCGTCCGCGCCGATGATAGCCGAGTGCTGCGAGCCCGCGGCGATGGCATAGACCGAGCTGGAGTAGTTCTCGAACCAGCCGGTATACGGCTTCTGGGTGACCTCGCCCTCGGCGTTATATGTCGGCTCGGTGGTAAACAGCGTCTCCACGGCGCCGGTCGAGGTCGCAGTCTTGCCGTCGGCGAGCTGACCGCTTGCGTTGTAGCCCCACGAGTAGACTATCGCGCGGGTGTCGAGATCGTTGGTGGTGAGGTTCTCCGTGCCCTCGTTGTTCCTCGTCATGGTCGTCGGCTTGCCCGCCGCGTTGAGCGTATTCGGGCAGTAGAGCGGGCTGTACTGAAGTCCCGTTCCGACGACGTTGTTCTTGTCATATGCGAAGCGATAGTGGGTGTTTCCGCACCAGCACTCGTCAACGGTGACGGTGCCGCTCATCTTCACGCCGCCGACGGAGAGCACGACGTTTATGATGTGGTAGGGCAGCTGTATCGAGTTGTTGCCCTCGCTGCCGCTGACGCCGGTCAGTCCGGTTATCTTCTGCGTCACCGTGCCGTCGTCGGACACGAAGGTGTAGCCGTATCCGTCGTCGCCCGCCTTTATCGACACGCTGCGGTCGGTGGTGTTTGCCGGAGTGAGCTGGTCGCCGTAAGGCGTGCCGTGGTCGAGTATCTCGCCGATGTAGTGCGTGCCGCCGCACACCGGGCAGGTGTAACGGGTCTTTTCAAGCGCTATCGAGTGGCCCGCGCCGGCGCTTATCTCGGAGATGTTGGTCAGGTACTCGACCGTCGAGTTTCCGGTAGACTTCTGCACCGGGATCGGGTACGCGTAGTAGTTGCCGCTGACCTGGGTGCTGCCCAGCTGCTTCAGGTTATTCGCGCCCCAGGCGAACACGGCGTTGAACTTCTCGCCGCCGACCGTGATCTCACGGCTGAGCGCCAGCGAGTAGTTCGAGCCCGCCTCGATGGCGGATATCATGTACAGGGTGTACTGCTTGCTCCTCACCGCGTCGAGTATCGGGAGCTGCTTGGTGCGGTCGATGACGACCTTGTCGGCGTAGACGCGCGTCTCGGTCGACGAAATGCCGAGCTGTCCGACGTCGTTGCGTCCCCAGACGAAGACCGTGCCGTCGGTGCGCAGAGCCATCGCGTGCTGCGAGCCTGCCGAGACCGCGATTATCGCCTCGAGGTAGCCGCCGCCGTGATAGCCGAGCACGCTTATCGGGTAGGACTTCTTCGCGGTGGACAGGTCGCCAAGCTGACCGTAGTCGTTGCCGCCCCACGCGTAGACGTGACCCTCGTTGCTCAACGCGAGCGAGAAGTCGCCGCCCGCCGACACCGCCACAACGCCCTCGAGCGTTCCGCCGACGCCGCTTACGCCCTTGACCAGGACCGGACGCGAGCTGGATGCGGTGCTCTCCGCCTGAGCGGTGCCCTGACCGAGCTGTCCGCTGGTTCCGAGACCCCACGCCCAGACACGTCCGAGCGAGTCGAGCGCGAGCATATGGTGAGTGCCCGCCGAGACGGAGGTTATGACCAGCGACTCGGTCACGTTTATGCCATCCTCATAGAACTGGACCTGGACCGGAGTCGAGCGCGCGTTGTTCAGCGCGTTGCCGTTGCTTATCTGCGAGCCGTTCGCGCCGATGCCGAGCTGACCGTAGCTGTTGTCGCCCCACGTCCAGACGGTGCCGTTTGCGAACAGCGCGGCGGAGTAGCCTTCGCCCGCCGATATCATCGGAACCGCCTTCGAGTTCTTGTTCGGAACGTCAACGAGCAGCGCGCCCGAGTAGGTGGCACCCTCCTCGCCGTTCTCGGTGAGCGCGACGATGAAGAAGCTGACCGTTGCGCGTCCGAACGCACCCTCTGTCGCGGGCAGGATGTACCAATATCCGTCATCGCCCTGCCAGACCTTGACCACGTCCTCGTTGGAGCTGTACATGACCACATGGTTGCTCCACGCGCGGGACTGCTGGGTGTCGCTGTACAGGTTGAAGCCCTTGATGTAGATCTGATCCATGTCGCTCCAGTCGACCTGATAGTAGTCGCCGTACTCGAGCGTTATGAACAGCGGAGGCTCGGGCAGGTTGGAGTTGACCATGTAGTCCTGCGCCTTCTTGCCGCTGCGGTAGAGCGCCGACTTCTGGATTGCGAGGCTGTAATAGCTCTCCGAACCGGACTGGGTCGGGTACGGAGTGTCCACCTGCAGGAAGTTGCCCATCTCGCCCTTGTTGCCGTCGCCGAACGAGTAGACAAAGCCCTCGTCGTTGACGATAGCCGAGTGCAGATAGCCGGCAGTCAGATGCTGAGTCGTGGTGAGGTTGGTGGTGTTCGCCGAGCCGGTGACGCCGGTGCTTGTGACCGCGCCCGCCGCGTCGAGATACTCAACGGTGATGCCGGTGCCGTCGTCGCCGGTTATCGCGCGCGAGACGTTGTCGCCGGTATCCGCGCGGCGCAGAGCGGACTGGTTGCCGCCCCACTTGGACGTCCAGTTCTCTCTCTCGGCGGTCGGGACGATGCCGAGCTGTCCCTCGCCGTTTGCGCCGACCGAGTAGATGTCGCCGTGCTCGGTGGTTATCATCGTGTGATAGCCGCCCGCCGAGACGTCGGACACCTTGACCGGCATATTGAATTCGTAGGTGTACTCATATCCGCCGCCGGTGCTGCGCGCGGTCGCGTTTGAAAGCGCGTTTATCTTGTACTTGAGCGTCGACGCCGCGGCCTTGACCGCCTTCGCGCCGTCGAAGTTTGCCTCGGCGGAGATCTTGTTTGCGGCGATAGCCGCGTCCACCGCGTCGTAGTAGACCTTTGCCGCGTCGTTATAGCCGACCGTTCCGGTCATCGGACGGAACACCGACGAGCTGCTCGTGGCGCTTCTGCCGAGCTGTCCGTTCGTGCCGAGACCGACCGCGAACACCGGCGTTCCGGTGCGCGTCACCGACGACGCGGCAAGCCTGGTCGTCGTGTCGGCGGCATAGGTCGCGGCGGTCATCTCATAGGTGTTGACCAGCGCCACGACGTGCTGATATCCGCTGTCCAGCGCGACAACGCCGGTGAGCGGGGTCTTGCCGTTCTGGATGTAGTAGTTCACGTCGGCGGCGTCCTTCATCGGCTGCGAGCCTTCGTGCGAGGTGTAGTCCGCCGTGTTCACGTTTGCCGTGAGCAGCGTGTTGGCAGCGCTCTCGGTCATTATCGCGAGATCGCCGGTACCCTTTGCGGTATAGGCTGCGGTGGTTGTGAGCGCAACATCCGGATAGCGGCGCATCATCGTTCCGCCGTTTGCAAGCTGACCCGGGCCGTTGTAGCCCCAGGTTATGACCGTGCCGTCCGAACGGAGCGCGACCGAGCTGCCGTAGCCCGCGGAGGTCGTGCCCAGCGCCGACACGTCTATCATGTTGTTCAGGTAGAGACCCTGTCCGGACGAGCCGCCCATGCGCACATACTGCGGCGTGAGCGCACGCGAGTTGGTGCCCGGGTCGCCCGCCTGCCAGTTTGCGCTGTTGCCCCACGCGACAACATAGCCGTTCTTCAGCAGCGCCAGCGAGTGGTCGTATCCGACCGACATCGCGACGACGCCGGTGAGGTAGTGGGGTCCCTTGTGCTCATATCCGACTTCGTTGTACAGGTGACGCTCGCCCTTTGCGTCTACGGTGTACCAGTACGGGCTGACACCCGCGAGCACGCGCTCGGGCACGGTCGCCGGAGTCGTTCCGCCGTTGCCGAGCTGTCCGTTCGAGTTCGCGCCCCAGGCGTACAGATCGCTCTTTGCGGTCAGCGCGAGAACGTGGAAGCTGCCCGACGCGGCGGTGGATACCGCGATATCGACTATCGGGTCGTTGGTAGCGGTGCCGCCGACCGCGCTCAGCGTCTTGTTGTCGCCGAGCAGTCCGACGCCGTTGATGCCCGCGACCTGTGCGGGCAGGCGCACGACCGCGGTGTCCGCTCCGACATCAATGCCGCCGGAGGAGCTCTTTTCCTGCTCATAGCGGACATTGGCGGTCGGGAACACACCGCTTGCTATCACGCGGTTGGTCTCGGCTGCCGCGTCCTGATCCTTCTTCACATACGCGGTGACCAGCTCGACATTCGCGCCGGCGAACGCTCCCGCCGTGAACGAATATCCCGCGAGCTTATCGGTGAGCTTATACGCCGGGGTTCCGGCAACCGCCGCCTCGGTCGTCACGCGGTCAAACTCCGCGTCGGCGTAGGTCGACAGGTCTATCGCCGCGGATGCCACCGGTGCGGAGCCGCCGGAGAGGTAGACCTCTTCGATTATGAAGCTGGTGCCCGCGAACGCGCCGTTCGCGCTGGTAACATTCATGGTGGCGAGATCGACGCGGCCCGACTGTATCGAGCGGAAGCTGCTCGGCACGGTGAGCTTCTCAAGCTGTCCCGCCTCGGCAAACGAGTGGATGTCAGCGCCGCTGAGCGATGTCGCCGACGACGGCAGACGTATCGCCGCGACCGGGATGCTGTCGTAGCCCATGAGCTGTGCGGGCACGTTCTGACCGAACGCGTCGTTGTAGTTTGCCTGCGACAGGGTGGTCGGCAGGACTATCTCGCCAAGCGACAGTCCGGAGTTGCTGAGTCCGGTTATGACCGCGACGCCCGGATACTGCACGTCGCCGTACATGACATCACGCAGCGCCATGTAGTAGTTCGCTTCGCTTATCAGAATGTCGCGCTCGCCCTTGACACGGTCGGCGTCGGTGCTCTTGTTGGCGTAATCCATGGCGGCGTCGGTGAGGTCACTCGAGGTCGCCTTGCCGGTCGCGGTGCTCATACGCATAAGCTCGCATCCGAGCACGCTGCGCGGCAGCGCATAATTCTTTATCGAGTCGAGTATCGCCGACAGTCCCTGCGTCGCCTGGACGCCGCTGAGCTTCGTGAGCTCTTCCTCTGCGGTCTTTATCAGCGCCGCGACGCTGCTTTCCCAAGCGTTCGCGGCGGTGGTGTACGCCGTCTCGTCCGCCGAAGCCATGCCGTTTCCGAGCGCGGTCTTGGCGCCCGCGATGAACGCCCTGTCGTTTATCTTCGCGATGAGCGCGTCGACCGCCGCCTTGAGCGCGGTGGTATCCGCGGGAGCGGGCGGCTCGGGCTCGTCATCGCCGTCACCGTCGCCGTCGCCCTCTGCGGTGGTCGCGACAGGCGTCAGCGCGGCACTTATCGCCATGAGGTCGGTCGCGAATCCGCCGAGCGCGGTCTCCGCCGCGTCGAGCGCGTTTCCGAAGTCGGCGCCGTTCCCGCCCAGTCCGAGCGCGTCGAACGCCTTCATCGCCGCGTATAGCTCGGTGTAGCTGCTCTTGTTGCCAAAGTTGGTGTCACCCTCAATGGTCGCGCGGGCGGCGTCAAATATCGCGAGCTGTGCGCGCAGAGCGGTGTCGAGCGTCTGGCGCGCGGCGTCATAAGCGGTTATAGCGTTGTACAGCGCCGCAAGCGTGTCCGGCGTTCCCGGCTCGCCCGAGATGTAGTGGTTCACCACCTCGGCGATATCGAACGCCCTCGCAGCGTCGCTGAGCGCGGTGAGCGCGGTGCTGAGCGCGACCATCTGCGTGCTCGTGGACGCGAGCAGTCCGCTCTCAACCGTCTCCATCTCTTCGTTCTCTTCGGTGAAGTATATCGCCTTTATCGCGTTGTAGGCGTCCTCAAACGGGTATGCTCCGCCGACCGGTATCGCGCGATATCGGTCGAGCCAGCTTATAAGTGCGGGTATGGTGCTGCGCGCGGTGCCGAACGCCGTCAGCTCCGCCGCCGCGAGGTTCGCGATGACCTGCTGGTTTGCGCCGGACACGCCGTTCATGGTGCCGAAGCCCAGCGCCTCGAGAGCGGTCTTTGCAGCGGCAGCGGCGGCATACGCGCTCGCCACGTCGCCCTCACGGTTCTTTGCCGCAAGGAGCAGCGCGTTCGCGTTGTTTATGAATTCATAGTTCTGCTCGCTGGAGACAAATCCCCAGGTGAACGCGGATGCGTCGGTCGCGGCGCCGGCGAGCTGCTGGACGTTCGCCGCGCCGGTGGCGAGATACTTCTGCGAGTTGTCGCCCCACGCCCAGACGGTGCCGTCCTGCTTTATCGCGAAGGTCGTGCCGTTGCCGGCAAACACGCGCGCCACCGAGACAATCGGGTTCATGTCGTCGTTTGCGCCCTCGTTGTATACGGTCACGCGGAAGCTGCCCCAGTATCCGGTTATCGTGTCGAGCACGACCACCGTGGCGGTGCCGTAGCGTCCGTAGGCGCTGTCTATGCGCTTGTTGTACAGCGTGCCGTTGTACTCGGCGAGGCCCTCGCCGCTGTTGGTGTCGGCGTTTATCGCGGGCTTGATGTGTACGCCCCACTTGCCGTTCGCGTTGAGCGTGCTTCCGCCGAGCGTGGTTATCGCCTTATTCGTCTTTTCAACGGTCAGTATGCTCTCGTCGGACACGAAGAATTCGAAGCGATCGCCCCAGCGCGCGTCGGTCCAACCGTTCTGATAGGCCGACTGCACCGTGTAGTCCCACAGCGCGTTGAAGCCCTTGTAGCTCTCCTCGAATATCGACTCGGCGTCGACAAACATCTCCTGCGTGCGGGTCAGCTCGACGTGCACCGGCATGGTCTCCGCCTTGTCGGTTCCGTAGGACTGCTCGCGGCCGCGAGTGTCCGAAGCCGGGTTCGCGGTGGTGTACTCCGGACGGATAAGCTCATACGCGCCGTCGGTGTAGGTCAGCGTCGGATACGCCTTACCTATCTCCGCGTCGGTTATCTGGAGCAGGTCGGCGGTCATTCCGCCCACCAGACGCGGAACCATCGAATAGGTGCTGTTGCTGATGTCGTCGCCGCGGTTGAGCGAGCCAAGCTGTGCCGTCGTGTTATAGCCCCAGCCGTAGAAGTAGCCGTCGGTGTTTATCGCATACGCGCCGTAGCGGCCCGCCGAAATGCTCTTGATGCCCTCGCCGTTCTGTGCGAGTCCGTCGCCGAGCACCAGCTTGTTCTTCAGCGCGCCGGTGACGCCCGTGCTGACGGTGGCGGTGTTCAGATTCTCGCTGGCGCCCTCACCCGGAATGACGTTGGTTATCGTGCCCGGCAGACGCGTGCCGCTCGTCACCAGCGGGTTTGTCGAACCCCAGTAGCTCTGGACAGCCTGCGGATACGCGCTGTACTTGAGCGCGCTTGCCGCACGGCTCGCGTCGCCCCACGCGACACCGTAGTACGACCTGTTGGTCCACAGCGAGCCGTTTATGATATCCCAGTCGAACATATTCGCAACGTCGTGATCCCAGTCCCAGTTGGTCCTGCTCTCACCCCATCTCGTCGTGTAGAACGAGATCGAGTACGCGCTGGTGTGATGCCATGTGCTGCTGTGCGAGGCGTAACCCTTGGAGCAGTTTCCGTACGGTCCCTGGATCGGGCTGGTCTGACCGGTCAGCGGCGAGGTAAGTCCGTCCGCTCCGGCGCTGCCGCTGTTCGAGTACAGATAGGTAGTGGTCCAGTATGTGCCGACGTTGTAGGTGGTCTTCTGGCTGCCGTCGCCGAGGCCCGCGTATTCGTTGGTGCCCCACGACCAGATGAAGCCCTCGCGGTCGAGTGCAATGTCGAAGTTGCCGCCGGTGGCTATCTGGGTTATCTCGCGATAGTTTGTGCCCGTCTCAACGGTAGTACCGAGCAGACGCTCGTCGGTCAGGTTGACCAGCGTCGGTATCTGATAGTGCTTGGTGTAGTACTGATAGTTCTCGGTGTTCACGCGCCAGCGATACTCGTCTATCGCGCCGTCGGTGTTGCTGCTGGTGTGCTTGACCGACGCTATCCTTGTCCAGTCGAGCGTGTAGTACTGCTGACGGTAGGTGTAGCCGCCCCAGACGTAGACCCTGCCGTCGGCGGTCAGCGCCGCCGCGTGCTTCTCACCCGCCGATATCTGGATGATATCCTTCAGGTAGGAGTGGTCGTTGTCGCGGTTGGTCGCAGACTCATCCGCTCCGTTGACGCGCACCGGAACGTAGCGGTTCTGCGTGTCATAGACAGCGCCGCTGCGGTTGTCGGCGGTAAAGCTTCCCGCCGCGTTCGAGCTGTTCCAGACGATGCCCTGACCCAGCTGATAGTGGTCGTTGAGACCCCAGCCGTAGACAACGCCGTCCGAGCGCAGCGCCAGCGTGAAGCCGTAGCCCGCCGCCACCTGAACGATGTGGTCGAGATACTTGTAGTTCGAGCTCTGAGCGTCGCCGCGCACAACGTGCACCGGGACTATCTGGTTCTCGAGGACGGTGCCGTCGGCGAGACGCACGCTGCGCAGGCTGTTCGCGCCCTTGCCGGTGGTGTCGTCGTTGCCGAGCTGACCGAAGTCGTTCGCGCCCCAAGTCCAGACCTCGCCGTTCGAGTCAAGCGCGACCGCGTGGTCGTAGCCCGCCTTGATGGCGACGATGAACGGCGCGGCGGCGGTGTCCGGCGTTGCGTAGCCGATGTCCTCGTTATACGAATACTCAAAGCGCACACGCACCGGCGTGGCGGCGGTACCGCCGGGCACGACCGGGCTGTTGTAGCCCCATGCCCAGACGTTGCCGTACTTGTCGAGCGCGAGCGTGTAGCCGCCGGCGTTGTTTCCGGTGATCTGCTCGCCGTTGCCGCCCATTCCCGCCACCGACGGCGAGGTGTTGAGCGCGGCGGAGGTTCCGGCGCTGACGGCGATTATGTCGTGCAGGTACTCGTTGTCGGTCGGCTTGCCCTGCGCGCCGCTGAAGGTATAGCCGCAGGCGCACTTGAAGGTGTAGGTCGAAACATCGGTGCTGACGGTGGTGACTTCCTCACCCGCGTCGTTGGTGTCGGTCACGGTCGGCTTTGTGACGCGGCCCGCCGCCTCGAACCACTCGACGCTGTGCTCCGCCTCGCATATCGGGCAGATCACGGTGGTCGCGGTTCCTATGCGGTCGTTCTGCTCGCCCGCGAGCACCTGTACCGGGAAGGTGCGCTCGAAGGTCGAACCGTCGCCGAGCTGTCCGTTCGAGTTCGAGCCCCACATCCAGACGGTGCCGTCCGCCTTGAGCGCGACCGAGTGGGTCGCGGCGTAGTCGACCATCGGCGCTGCCACGTCGCCGAGATAGCGCTGTTCGGTCGCCGACGCGACACGGTCGAGGTAGACGTAGAGCAGGACGGTGTAGGTCTCACCCGCGCCGTAGTGCTCGCCGCTTGCGCCCGCGGCGGTGGTGTAGCTTATGCGCACCATCGTTCCGCCGACCGGACGGTGAGTGTTCGCCGACTTGACGGCGGGCGCGAGGGTTATGAACTTCTCGTTGTAGCGCGGATCGGTCGGCGCGACGCGGGTTATCAGCGTCTCGTCGACTATCTGCACGTCGAACGCCGCCTCGCTTGCTATGGTCAGCTTCTCAACGACGTTGCGGTCGTAGAGATCGAAGCCCGCGAGGTAGCGGCTGACGAGGTCGCTTACGCTTATGGCGACCGTCTGATTCTCATTTATGCGTACTATCTCCTTGCCGCGCTCAAGCGACACGTCGGTCAGGTTGGTAGCGACCGAGCCGTCCGCGCTGGACACGACCGCGGCCTGTCCGTTTATGCCGGTGTATACCTTGTCAAAGCTGAACAGCGTCCACTCGCTCTCGCCCGCGCGCACCGGATAGTAGTAGTTGCGTCCGTTGGTTCCGGTCGTACCCGCGGCGGTCGAGGTCGCAAGCTCGCCGAGCTTGTAGTTGGTGTTCTCGCCCCACGCCCAGACGGTGCCGTCGGCACGCAGCGCGGTGGTGTGACGCCATCCCGCGTCTATCGAGCGCACCTGGGTTATCAGCTTGCCGGTGACCGCGTCGGCATACTTGGTGGACAGTCCGCCGAGCACCAGACGCGGCAGCGCCTCGTAGGTCGAGCTGTTGGTGGACGACGCGAGCGAGGTGTGGGTCGCGGTGTAGTCGGTAAATCCGAGCTGACCGCTCGCGTTCGAGCCCCACGCCCAGAGGTAGCCCTCGGTCGTGAGCGCGAAGCTGTATCCGTAGTAGCTCGAGCCGGAGGTGACGGTACCCGCCGATATCGCGACTATCTCAAGCGAGAGGTTCGCGGTCGCGGCGCTGCCGTCAGCCGCCGTGTAGTTGTACCTGTACAGGTTGTCCGGATCGCCGAAGTCGGCGGTCGTGCCGAAGTAGTTCGGCGTATCGTAGTTGGTCGGACGGTACATCACGCGGGTCGGGACGTGCTTGTCGCCGGTCGACCAGACGCCAAGCTCGCTGACGCCGTTGGCACCGGTCGCGTAGATCTCGGTGCGCGCCTGGACGCCGTTTGCGACATCGGTCGTGCCGATGTGGACGAGCACCAGGGTGTGCTCACGTCCCGCCGCGACCTGAACGGCGTTATGGAGATACGCGTCGGACGACTCGCTCTCGCCGCGCAGCATCAGTATCGGCAGACCGCGATTGTAGGTCGTGCCGTCGCCCAGCTGACCGCGGTTGTTGTAGCCCCACGCCAGCACGACGCCGTCGGTGCGTATCGCAAACGAGTTGTACCAGCCCGCCTCGATCGCCGCGATGCTTCCGAGATAGTCGTCGGATGCGGCGCTCTCGCCCTTGAGAACGCGCTTGGGCAGATAGTTTGCGGTAGAGTTCACCTGAGCCGCGCCGCGTCCGAGCTGCTGCTCGCTATTGCGGCCCCATGCCCAGACGACGCCGCCCGCCGAAGCACCCGCGACGTTGTCGTATCCGCCCGCGACATCCGCGCCGCGAGTGAGCGCCAGCGCGTGCTCAGCGCCTGCCGCTATCTCGGCGAACATCAGCGAATCGGTTATGTCGACGAGCTTGCCGTCCACCTCGTCGTAGAAGCGGACGCGCTCGGCGTAGTTGGTCTTGTAGCTGTATGCGGTGGCGGCGTCCGCCGCGACGGTGGTCGGGGTGTCCTCCCCCTCGTCCTCGGTGACGATGCCGAGCAGCTCGCGCGCCGACTCCTCGTCGTTTGCGTAGCCGAGCTGACCGTAGTTGTTCGCGCCGGTGGTGTAGACCGCGCCGTCGCTGGTCAGCATGACCAGGAAGTCCTGACCGGCGGCGATGCGGATGACGTTGTTCAGGTATACCGCCTTCGCGTCCTCCGCGTTTATGTAGCTGCCGTCGCCCGCGTAGTCATAGTCGCGCGGCGCGATGCGCACCTGCGTCGGCTGCGTGCGGGTGATGGTCGTACCGTCGCCGATGGCGCCGTTTCTGTTGTTGCCCCACGTCCAGACGGTGCCGTCCGAGCGGAGCGCTGCCGAGAAGTTCTCGCCGTTTGCGACCATCGGGACGACCGAGATTATGCCCTCGCTGCGCTGGACAACGCTTATGTTCAGCGTTCCGGTATGTCCGGACACCGGATTTTCGAGGCGCACGCTGGTCGTGCCGTACAGAGCCTCGCCGGTGGCGTAAGCGGTCGGGTTCAGCGTCGCGGCGTATCCCGAGCCGACGGCGTTCACAGCGGTGGTTATAACCGAGGTGTCCGCGCTCGTCCAGGTGATGTTGCCGGTCTGCTGCGCGTCGACGTTGCGCACCGCCGTGGTGTAGCCGTTTGCAAGCAGGTTGAAGCCCGCGAGATAGGTCTCGAGCAGTCCCGGGTTCGCGCTTGTCGGGTTCGAGTAGTCGATAACGACGATCTGATCCTCGTATATCGAGATGTTCATCGGGGACTTCTTCTCCTCCGCCACCGTGTAGGTGAAGCGGACCGTCTTGCCGTCCGCCTCATAGACGGTGTAGGTGGTGGCGGTGGTCTCGAACATGAAGCTGTGGCTCGGCTTTGCGGAAGCATCCGCAAGCAGCGCCGAAACACTGCCGCCGTGCGCCGTAAGCTGGCTCTTGTTGTATATCTTCGCCTCGTAGACGAGCAGGGTGTTTGCCGAAAGGTCGCCGACGCGCACCGGATCGGCGGCGATGGTCGCCGTCGAGGTGGTGGCGTAGACGCGCGCCGAACCGAGCTTGTAGCTCTCGTTTGCGCCGGCGGCAAAGACCGAGCCGTCCGCGCGCAGCACCAGGGTGTGGTCCTTGCCCGCGTCGACCGCGATGACGCCGTTCATGTTCGGCTCGCCCGCGACGTTGAAGCTGTCGCCCTTCTCCATGTAGGTCGGTATCGACAGCGCGCTGAATCCGGTGCTCGAGCTGCTGCCCGGGCGGATGTACTGCGAACCGTCGACCACCGAGCCGCCTGTCACCGACATCTCCGCTCCGGCGCCGAGCTGTCCGCTTGCAGCCTCGCCCCAGACGAGCACCTTGCCGGTGTCAAGAGTCGCCGCGCCGTAGTTCTTGCCCAGCGTGACCGAGACCACGCCGCTCATTATCTCATAGTCGTCCGGCGTCGGGATGTAGCGCTCGCCGTAGCGGTCGAAGTCCGCGCCGTAGTGGATGTACTCGACCACGTCCTTCGGGGCGTTGAGCACGTCGGTCTCACGCACCGCAAGCGTCGGGACGAGTATGTCGGCGGTGTTCGCGTGCTTTACGACGCTCGTGCCCGCCGGTATCGTTATCATTATCAGCTCGTCCGCCGGATAGTTCATGTCGCGGACGGTGGTGTCCTCATCCAGCGTGACTATCTCGTGGCCAAGCGACTGGAACTTGTCGTTCGCGCCCCACAGCCACAGTCTGCCGTCCTCGTCGATCGCCGCCGAGTTCTGTGCGCCCGCCGCGATGTAGACTATCTTCTTGCCGTCGAACGCGGTACCGCCCGCGACCGAGGTCGCCTGCGACACGCTGCCGAACGACGCGTTCGTGCCGTTTATCTCCAGCGTTGCAAGCGAGGTGTAGACGAAGCTCGAACCGCCTATCGCGCTCGGCGCGGTGACGGTGGCGTTGCCTGTTCCGATGACCGTGACGCTCGTCTTGCGCGGCGCGCCGGTCGCATCCACGTCATATGCGTAGCTGCGCTCGGTGCGGGCGCTCTCGACCTCTATCGGGTCGGCGTCCGCCAGCGCGGCGATGATGTCCGCGTCGTCGGTGTCGTCCGGATCGAGCGCGACACCGGCGGTGGTGAAGTACACGCCACCCATCTCGGCATAGCGCACGCTGTTGTGCAGGTAGATAAGCGACGTGCCGTCTATCGTGCCGTCGTCGATGAGCGCCGTCCAGCGGGTGCCGTCCTGCTCGGCGATGACCTGCTTTGCGGTCGCGGTCGAGCCTGCCGGAGCGCCGCCCTTTGCCGGGTCGTACACGCCGTTGTAAGTCGCCTTAGCGTCGCCCGCCACATAGTACGGCGACGAGGTGTTGACAAGCACGCGGTCGGTGGTGGCGGTAGACGCGCCTGCGGCGAGCTGACCGTGGGTGTTCTCGCCCCACGAGTAGACCTTGCCGCTCTCGGTCAGCGCGAGGTAGTGACCCTCGCCCGCCGCGACCTGCACGAGCTTGTCGCCGCCGGTGAGAGTTATCGGAGTCTTGGTGTAGCTTGCCGCCTTGGTCACGGTCGTCGTCTCGCCGTCCTCGTCCGTCTCGGTGACGGTGACCGTGCTGTCCAGCTTCCAGGTGTATACGTTGTTCTGGTCGTCAAACGCGATGAGGTTGCGTCCGTAGGCGCTGATGCCCTTGAACACCGTGCCGTCCGCCGCGAACCGAGCCGCCGCGCCGTTTGCCGACTTGTCCGGATAGTTGCCCATTATCCACAGAGCACCGTCGCTGTCTATCGCGAGGGTGAAGCCGTCGCCCGCGGCGGTCTTGGCAAACTTTATCTGCTTGCCGTCGACGCTTATCTTGAGCTGGAACGGCTGCTCGATGTAGTCCTTGCCGCCCTGCGCGGCGTTGGCGATACCAAGCTCGTTATTCTTGTTCTCGCCCCAGACCCACAGCGTGCCGTCGCTCTTTATCGCCGACGAGTGCTTCGTGCCCGCGCTGACCATCGGTTTAGCCTCCACCGCGTTGGTGAAGGTGACGACGATGTTCGCGCCGTATATCTGTCCCGTTGCGGTGGTGAGCACCAGCGACAGGGTGGTCACGCCCGCGTTCTCGCCGTTGGACACGAGGTAGAACTCGCTCGAAAGCGTGTCGCCCGCAGCCGCGGAGAACTCGATGCGCGACTCGGTGGTGTTTGCGTAAACCGGGGTCTTGCTGACCACCGCGACGCTCGGGTCGGAGGACGCGACGGTCAGCCGCGCAGTTCCGCTCCACAGGTCGCTCATGTCTATGCGGTACGCGTCGCCGTAGAGGTTGAAGCCTGCGGCAAAGCGCGCGTACAGGTCGCCGAGCTTCACGCCCACGAGGTTGGAAAGCGTGGTGGTGATGTACTCCGGCGTATCCGAAAGCTTGTTTATGTCGATGAACACGTTTGCCGAGCTCGCGCCGTTTGCGGCGGCGATGTACACCTTGTCCGCACCGATGCCGTTCGACTTGGTGTCGCCGACGAGCACCGGCAGGTCCTTTGTCTCAAACGCGGCGTTGCCGAGCTGTCCGCTCGTGCCGAGACCTATCTCGTAGATGCTGCCGTCGCTGAGCAGCGCCACGGTGTGATTTCCGCGCGTGCTGACGTCGACGAACTCCACTCCGGTCGGGAGCACGTCGTCGAAGTAGACCAGACTGCGGCTGCCAACCGGCTGATTCTCGACCGGGGCGTACGGCTGCACCGGCGAGTAGACGTTCGGCGCATAGCTGTCACTTGAGCCGCTCGAGACCTGTCCGCCCTCCTGGCCCGGGACATAGTTCAGACCGAGCTGGCCGTAGCCGTTCGGGCCGCTTATCCACAGGTCGCGGTCGGTCGACGAGCCGGTGACCGAGGTCGCGCCCGCGATGAACATTATGCCGTTTCCGCCGGTCTCCATGACGTACACGTTGTGCGGCGCGGCGGCGATGCTTGCCGAATACGGGTTGGACTGCGGATTCGACTGCCAGTCACTTCCGGTGAAGTTGGATATCGGAGTCGAGTTGTACAGCGTCGGACGGTTGCGGTTCGCGTGCGTGCTCGACGACTGCGACACGAGATTTCCGAGGTAGTACATCTGGTTTGCGCTGTCGCGCAGCAGCACGGTGTTCGCGCCCAGCGACAGGTCTACGACTTCCTTGGCAAAGCGATAGTCGTTGGTGGTGCGCACGCCCTGCTCGGTGTAGCCGTTGCTGCTGTTCATCGTCGACAGGTCGGTGCGGACGTAGCTGCTGCTCTCATAGCTGTACCATCCGGTCAGCGGCATTGCCCACGACCAGGTACTCTCGCCCGTATACTCGGTGCCCAGACGACGGCTGGCGTTCGAGCCGAAGCTCACGACCGTGCCGTTCGAGCGGAGCGCCATCGCATAGTCGGTGCCCGCGTATATCGCGACCACATCGCGCAGATAGCCGCTTATCGCCGTGCCGCTCTGCTTTGTGCCGGTCGCGGTCGAACCCGCTATCGCGCGCACCGGAGTCGCCACGTTGGAATACGATCCGTTGCCGAGCTGGCCGTTCGTGTTCTGACCCCAGCTCCAGACATAGCCGTTGCGGTCGAGCGCGTAGCCGCTGTAATTTCCGGCGGCGATCGCCACAATGCCGTGGAGGTACTTGCCCTCCGGATCGAGGGTCGAGCTTACATATGCGCTCTGCGCGCCGCGAAGGACACGGCGTGCGACCGTCGAGGTCGAGTTGAGCGAACCGTCGCCGAGAGCGCCCGCGCTGCCGTTGCCCCATGCCCAGACATAGCCGTCCTTGTCCAGCGCATACATCGTCTCCTGTGCCGCGGCGATGGCGATTATTCCGACGAGCGTGGTGTGGAGGTTCGCGTCGGTCAGCACCTGCGTCGGCTGGTTGCGGTTGGTCCTGGTGCCGTCGCCGAGCTGGCCGTAGCCGTTGTAGCCCCACGCCCAGACGGTGCCGTCGGTGCGCAGAGCCGCCGTTGCGGTGTTCATCGTAGCTATCTGCGGCGCGGCGATCTTTGCGGTAGTGCCCTCGCCGGATGCCTCGCGCACCGCGTGCGTATCCTGAATTACGGTCAGCGGGATGACGGCATACTCGGTGCCGATGCCGTTCTCGCCGACATACTTGACCAGTATGTTTACCTGTCCGTAAGGCACGCCGTTCGCCGGCGAGACCGTCCAGACGTCCTTGCCGCCTATGGTCTCGCGCGCCACCACCGCGACAGCGGTGTTCGAGCTTGTAAGCTCAAACTTGCCCGCCGAGCGGTCGGTGCCGTAGAATCCGCCCTCGCGGACGTTCAGCTTTATGTCGCGGGTCTGACCCTCTTCGGCGTACGCCTCAACATCCACGACCGCGATGTCGTTGTACAGCACGAATCCGGTGGTGAACAGCTGCTTTATCAGCGTGGTGTCAATGACCAGCTTCTCGTTCTGATGGATGGTCACCAGCGGCTGCTCCGCCGCGTCGTAGGTCGGGATGTAGCGGATGCCCAGCTCCTCGCCGAGGTTGAGCGCTCCGTCGCCGCGCAGGACGTACATCGCTGCCGACTTGGTTGCCGTCTCGCCCTCACCGGTTTCCTCGGTCGCGCCGAGGTAGAGTGCGTGATAATCGTCCGCGCCGACGCGGGACGGGAAGTAGCCGAGCGCCGGGTTCGAGCCTTCGACCGTGCCGCTCAGCGTTGCTCCGTCCGGTGCGACGGTCGCGTCCACGCCGGTTATCGAATTGTTGATGTAGCTTCCGAGCTGACCGTTCGCGTTCGTGCCCCACGCGTACAGCGAGCCGTCGTTGCGCAGCGCCGCCGCGTGCGACTGTCCGAGCTGCACCGACACGAGCTTGTCAAACTCGTTCGAGGTAGCCTCCGAGTTGTAGTAGAACACGTCGGTGTACTGCGCGCCGTCGGCGTACTTGAGTATCTGCGTCGGAACATTAACCGAAGCCTTGGGAGCGGCGGCGGTCGACGCGGCGCGGGTAAGCTCGATAGCCAGGTGGTTCGAGTCGTTTGCGCCGAAGGCGTAAGCGTAGTCGTCCTCGGTCGTAAGCGCGCTTGCCGTGTGATACACCGAGATTCCGACTGTCTTGGTCTTGTTGTCCGCGCTCTCGCTCCAGGTGTCGGTGACCGCAATCGGCCTCGAGTGCGCGGCGGTGTCGTTTGCAAGGCCCGCGCCGAGCTGTCCGTAGTTGTTCGCGCCCCAGCTGAACACGGTGCCCTTGATGCTCAGAGCGAGCGCGTGCCAGGCGTTGGACGCCTCGACAGCCGTCACGTTGCGGATGTAGTGGTCGGTGTAGTTCTTCTCGGTGCCGACCGAGATGGTCGCGCCGTTGACGTGCGTCGCTATGCCCACCTTCACCTGCTCGGTGGTGGTCGTCGGAGCCTGCGGCTCGTCGGTCTCGCCGTCGCCCTCGGTCTCATCCGGATCGGGCGTGGTCGGGATGACCGGCACTTCGACCTCCCTGTACACGTCCTCATTCTTTGTCGAGATGTAGCTGTAACGCGTGCCGACGCCCACATCGACCAGCTCCGCACGGTCGGCGACGAGCGCGATGTCCGCGTGATCGCCGGACAGCACGTCCACCGGATAGATGCGGGTGGTGGTGTCGATGACGCCGAGCTGTCCGTAGTTATTCAGACCCTTTGCGTCCACCGTGCCGTTTGCGCGCAGGAAGTATGCGTTGCCCACGCCGGCGCTGACGTCGAGCACCTTGTCCATGTAGTACGCGTTCAGCGTCGTTCCGGTCGCCTTGCCCTGCTCGTCAAGCAGAGTGAAGGTCTCCTCATAGCCCGCGATGGTGTTGCGGACGGTGCTTATGCCGCTGATGCCAACGCCGAACTGGTAGAGCGTGCCATCCACCGCGACCGCGTAGTAGCTGTCCGACGCGTTCTCGCTCGTGTCGTAGCCCACCGCCACGCGCGCTATCTTCTTATCCGGGGTGTGCTGGTTGACGCTCGTCGACGAGCCGGTCCAGCTGTAAAGCAGGCCGTCGGACGTGACCGCAAGGCTGGTGTTGCGTCCGGACGCTATCTGAACGACCTTGTGGCTGCCGAAGTTTACCGCCTGCGGGTAGAGCGCGCCCGCGCCCCAGACCCACACGCTGCCGTCCGACTTGAGCGCGGCGCTGAAGTTCGAGCCGCTGGTGAGCATCGGAGCGGCCGCGGCGTTGGTATACTGATACTCAAACTTGCCGGTGCCGACCTCGGTCGTCACAGTCTCCTTTATCGGATTGCCCTCCTCGTCGAGCATCGGCTGACCGTCGTCGTCCGTCTTGTCGATTTCCTCGGTCACCGTCTGCATTATCTCGACAAGCTTCGCGTCCTTCTGAACGACCGTCACGCTTATCATGCCGGTCCAGCCGCTCAGACTGTCGTAGACGCTGACGGTGAAGGTGCCGAAGTAGCCGTCGTTCTTGCCGCGCACGCTGACCGAACCGTCGGCGTTACGCACTATCTCCGCCATGCGCGGATCGCTTATCGTGTAGACAAAGCGCGCGTCCGACGGATGCGGCAGGTTGTCGTAGACCATGCCGGTGTAGCGGTCGGTGACCGAAGCGCGCGTCGAAGCCACCGGGCGGCGCTCGGTGTACTGATACATATTCAGTCCGTGCGACCAGACCAGTCCGAGGTCGCGTATCACGAACTCATCGGTCTCGCCGATGGTCGCGAAGTAGTCGGTCTCGCTCGTGCTGTCGTTTACGACCGTCTCGACCGAGGTCGTGCCGTCCGCGTTCTCGGTCGTCTTTTCGACGAAGTACTCGCCGGTGATGACCAGCGTCTCGAGGTCGTATGTGCCCGCGCGCAGCGGCTGACCGCCGGTACGAGTCGCGGTGTTTATCGCGTCCTTCTGATAGTGGTGCGCAAGCAGGCCATAGGTCTCCGCCTTGGTGCCCACGCTGTTTGTAATGCCGTTGTAAGTGTATATCCTGTTTTCATAATCGCTCGAGTTGCGCGCCGTCCAGTGCTGGTCGGTCTTTGCGGATATGTAGTTCGCGCCGGTAGTCCACAGCGTGCCGTCGCCGCGCAGGATAAGTCCCGTGCCGTAGGCGTAGCCGACCGACTTGACCTCGGTCATCTTCGCGTTTGCCCTCGAAGTCTCGTTGTAGCCCTCGAGTATGCGTTCGACATTCGCCGTTCCAAGCTCCGCGGTGGTGTTTGCGGTCGCGGCGCTGCCGTTTGCCAGCTTGGACGCGTTGCCGTTGCCCCACGACCATGCCGCGCCGCGCTCAACGGTCGTCCACTCGCTGCTCGTGACATTGCCGTTTTCGTCGAAGGTGGAGGTCTGCGCGAGCACGTCCGCAATTATGACGTAGCTGTTCGCGTTCGAGTAGGTGCCGTTCATCCAGACATAGCTCGGAGTCGAGACATTGCCGTCGTGGCGGTTGTTGTTTCCGTTGTTGCCCAGGCGAGCGCCGCCCTCGACGTAGAAGTCGCGGACGTACAGGTAGTACATTGTTCCCGATTCGCTCTTGCCCTCGTACTCACCGCCTATGACGTAGTACTTGTTGTAGTCGCCGGCTCCCTTGTGGATTCCGGGCAGCAGCGAGCTGAGCGCGAGGACTACCGCGTCCTCCGGGGCAGACTGCTTGAGCGCGTTGTCGTAGTTGACTCCCGGCGGCGCGTAGTAGCTGTCCCTGCCCGGGGTAACTAGCAACAGGGTGTTCTCGGTGGTCAGCGCAAAGACCTTGCCGAATCCGGTGTCAAAGCGCTGGATGTTGCGCTGATACTGGTCCTGTCCGAGCCAATCCTCGGCTATCGCGTTGTAGCTCGCGTTGCGCTGCTGGCGATATGCGTAGAGTGCGGTGCTGCTGCCCGAGAGAGTATAGGTCGTGCGGTCATCGTTCCACGAGCCCCTCGACACGCCGCGGACGAAGTTCGTCCAGCCGTCCATCGTGTTGCTCCAGGAGACCACGTTGTGTCCGTTGTATGTGGCGGGCTTGTTGTAGTAGTAGCCGTGGTTGCCGTATATGCCCGACTGGCACGCGTCGTGGCTGACGCCGTAGTCGGTGCGGTGGCTCATGTAGCTGATGCCCGAGTAGCTGTCGTAGACGAGGCTCGCGTCCACATAGAAGGTGTAGAACGAACCGTCGGAGGCGAGCATTATCAGGTTGTCGCC
Source organism: uncultured Oscillospiraceae bacterium (assembly GCA_964493515.1). Lineage (GTDB taxonomy): Bacteria > Bacillota > Clostridia > Oscillospirales > JAAYOS01 > CANRIN01. The sequence continues at coordinate 100,807 of CAZBNJ010000001.1, forward strand.
GTCCGCCACGATGTCGATTATGTGGTGCACCGGCGCGCCGTCCTCGTTGTACATCTGGCGCACGACCCAGCCCTTGCCGATGTTGTACATCAGGTAGACGCGGCCGTCCTCGGTCAGCGCGTAGAATATCGCCGCGCGGTACTGATAGATGCAGTCGTTCACGCTCGAACCCGCGACGCCGTTGGTGAACATGTCCTGTCCGTAGATAGCCTCCGCCATGACGCCGATATCGACGACATTGCCGTTTATCACGGACACGTCTATCCTGGTCGGCGCGTTCACCGCGATGGTCTCGGCAGCCGAATATCCGTGATAGCCGCACATCCAGCCATAGTAGCGGGTGCGGTTCACCGAGTCGGTATATCTGTATCCGTTGCTGTAATACTCGTAGGTGAGCCAGTGCACAGACTCGCTCCAGCGCGCCTGCTGATAATAGTCGTAGTAGCACGCGCCGTGGCTGTACTGCCAGCCCCAGAAGTACATATTGCCGTCCTCGCCGAGTGCCAGGTAGGTGTAGTCCGAGCTCTCGACCTGACGCGCGCGCACATTGCCCGGCAGCGAGGTCGTGCTTCCGCTTGCGACCATGCGCGTCGGCAGCTCGTAGTCGGCGGTCGACCAGGTGTCGTTATAGCTCGGCGTCCAGCGGCTGTTTATACGCTCGTCGTTGTAGACGCTGGTAGTTCCGACCCAGCCGTAGGAACCGAACTGCGGCATATTCTGAAGTCCGAGGTCGGTGTAGTAGTCGTAGTAGCTGCTCCAGGAAGCGTGCGAGGTCGTCTCGCCCTGCGGACGATCCCAGCTCCAGGTGTGCGTCGGGGTGCTCGCCCTGGAGCTTGCGCGGAACTCGTTGGAGCCCCACTCGTACATCGTGCCGTCGGCACGCAGCGCTATCATGTGGTTCGCGCCGACCGATACCTGCGGTATCACGTGGATGCCGTTCGTGTCGCGCATACCCTTGGTCGTGTCCGAGGTCTCGGTCGCGTCGTAGGGCAGCAGCGATATAACAAAGTAGTTCTGCACCGAGCGGGAGGTGTCGGCGATAAGCACGCGTACTTCGCCGAAGTTGCCCGAATAGCTGAGCGGACGGATGCGCGCATACTTGTGGTTCTGCACCTTGCCGCCGACCGTAACATCCTTGTAGAAGTACTCGATAACGACGCTCGACTCGTCCGACGACTCGACAATCATGTCCTCCTGCATGACCGCCATATCCCAATAGCCGCTGCTGCGGAGGTTGAAGCCGTAGTTTATGCGGACGAACGCGTCGTAGAGATCTATCTCGATGAACTCGTCCTGGTACATATCAAAGCGCCACTCGATGCCGCTCTCCGCTCCGGGAGCGCGGCTGTACACCGTCGAAAGCATATACTCCTTGGCAACTTCGACATTGCCCGCGGTGAAGTCGCGCGAGCCGTCGCTGTTCATCGCCAGCTCGTAGTCGACCCAGCGATACTTGGTGGCGGTGTCCACCATCAGCGAGTAGTAGTCCTCGATTCCGGTGCGGACCGGGATGTAGCTCGGCGTGGTGGTACGGTCGCCGAACTGATAGCTCGAGTTGAGACCGCTCGACCAGACCGAGCCGTCGCGCTGGACGAACGCGGTCGTATCGCCGCTCATCGACACAAAGCTCATGCGGTTGAAGGTGTCGAAGTAGCCGTTGTTCGCGCTCTCCCGATAGGGCGCCACGGTGTAGCCATAGCGCGAATAGTCGATGCCCATGCGCTCGTTGCGCGATTCGCCCCTCAGCGCACGGCCGCTGTCCACACCGGTGGTGGTCGCCGCAGTCGGGTCGATGACCGGCGAGCCGTTCGTGCCGTTGCCGATCTCGCCGTAAGCGTTGCGTCCCCACATCCAGGTCTGGAGGTTCAGCGTGTCGTAGTAGCACTCCTCATAGCGGCGGGTGCCCGCGCGATAGTCGGCGTAGTAGTCGGTGCCGTTCGGCGCGTAGATGACGCCCGAGCGATACGCGTGCGCGATGAGCTGGGTTATCTTGGTGGTGTCGAACTTCGCGTTCTCGCCGTTGAACATACCGACAAGGTTCGGTCCGAGGCGGGTCGTCGCGTCGGTGGTGGCTCCGGTGCCGTCGCCAAGCTCGCCGTAGTTGTTGCGGCCCCAGCTTATCAGACGGCGGGCGGCGGTGATGTTCAGCCGCGCGGGAGCGGTGGTCTCGGCGGTATCGCCCTCTACGGTGTCGCCCTCAGCGATTGCTGCCGTATTGCCGGTGACGGGCTCGCCGCCGGTGATGGTCGTCGCGGTCAGGGTGTAGTCGAACGCGATAACGTGGCCGTGTCCCGCCTTGAGCGTCAGGACGTGCTCGAGGTAGAGACCCTCGGTGTACTTTGCAAAGTCGGTGTTCTCCATCGTGTTGGAGTAGGCGATATCCTTGCTGATGCCGTTCGGGTCGGCGACAAGACGCGGGTTGTACTCGCGCACCTTGTAGAGCTGATCGCCGTAGCCGGTGGACAGCAGCTTATCCTTGTTGTTTGCGCCGTTGTCGCCCTGACCGTCCACGCCGCCGATGACAAACAGACGGCCGTCCTGACGCAGCAGGTACATCTGATTGTATCCTATGACCACGTCGACGATGTTGGTGATATACTCGTTCTGGCTCCTCAGCGTCGTGCCGTTCTCAATGACCGCCGACGCGCTGAAGCCCGCGCGCACCGCGCTCCATCCCAGCGACGACGCAAGCGACGATCCGCTGCGCTGCTCGCTGAAGATGTTCGCTCCGCTCGCCCAGACCTGTCCGGTCGAGAGGTCGAGAGCCGCGAGCGTCTGTCCGCCCGCCGCAACACGGTCTATCTGTCCGCTGAAGTACGGGCCGGACGCGCTGCCGCCGGTGGTGGTGTAGACATATCCGTCGCTCGTGAGGATTATCGCGCGATCGGTGCCCGCCTCTATCTGAACGCCCTTGCGTCCGTTCAGGTTCAGCTGCACCGGCTGCGAATAGCTCGAGCTGTAACCCCAGGTGAATACCGAGCCGTCCACCCTCAGACCGATGCTGAAGGTGTCCGCCGCGGCGACCTGCGGATAGGTGACCGTCTTGGGAGTGTAGGTGACGCTGCCGTCCGAGTTGTTCGTGGCGTTGTAGCCAAGCTCGAGCGAGACTTCGCTGACCAGCACCCAGAACTTGAAGGTATATCCGGTAAGGATATTACCAACGGTAATCGTAGTTTCGCCAACTCCGCGCTGCTCAATCTTTATCTTGCCCGCCGCGTGATCGACCGACACGACCGCCACCGTCTCGTCCGCGCTGATGGCGTAGATGCCCTCGGTGTGGGTCGCGGCGCGGCGATATCCGGCGTAGCGGCGGAGGTTGAACGCGTTGTAGTCCTCCTCGTAGATGTCCGAGAAGTTTATGTAGTATGTCGTCTCGTTTTCGGTAAGCTCGCGCGGCATCGAAACGCGGAGATTCACGTCGTCGTTGTCCCAGTAACGCAGGGTCGCCGGCTCGAGCGGCACGAAGCTGTACAGGCGCACCTTGTAGTCGCGCTCGCTCAGCGAGAGGTTGCCCTCCGCCTCCGAGCCGGTCGCGGTGTACCAGCCGTACATCTTGGCTTCCTCATAGCCGTAGCGGTCAGGCGACATGCTGTCGCGCAGGATTATCGGGTCGGGTCCGTTGGTGGTCGACCAGTCGTACTTGCCCCAGTCGTAGTGTCCGCTGATGTAGACCTCGCCGGCGCGGTTCATGTATATCGTGTGCTGGCTGCCCGAGCTGATGGAGGTCGCGGTCAGGTAGTACTGGGTCTCGGTGGTCTCGACCATGCGCTCGTTTGCGCCGTGGACCTTGTTTCCGGTGGTCGGGCAGACGAAGTAGCTGCCCGCGTCGTCGGTACCGCGCACGACCGAGGTGGTCAGGTGCTCCTCGGTGCACTCGGTGCAGACATAGTAGATGAGCGTTACCGGCTCGCCGGTGGTGACGGTATTGTCGCCGCGCACGACCAGCATCGGCAGCGACGCCTTTTCGGTGCGGTAGGTCGCCTTGAGGTACTCTCTGCCGGTGTTCGGGCAGACATAGTAGGCGGAGGTGGAACCCTCTGCCACACGAAGCGTTGTATGAAGCGTACCGCACGGGCAGTCATACGCCGCGTTGTCGCCTATGCCCAGGCGTCCCTGCGCGGTCGAGCCCCACGCGTAGAGCGTGTCAAAGCTGGCACGCGCGACCATGTGTATCGCGCCCGCCGCGAGCTGGACGATACGCGTGTCGGTGTAGCCCGCCTCCTGGAATTCGACCTTCTGCGGCAGCGTGTTGACAAGTATGCCGTCGGCGGTCCTAAAGGTGTTGCCGATATTGCCCTGGGCGAGCTGTCCGTAGGTGTTGTCGCCCCACATGTACAGCGATCCGTCGCGCATGAGCGCCGCGACATATGCGTCGCCCGCGTCGATAGCCGCGACCTCGCGCAGGTAGTAGGTCTCGATATCCGCCTCGCCCGAGCGGACGATCTGCGGATAGGTGTAGCTGCCGCCCATCGCGCCGATGCCCAGCTGTCCGGCGTCGTTGCGGCCCCACGCAAACACGCGGCTGTCCGCGCGCAGTGCCGCGACAAATCCGTTGCCCGCCGCGACCTGGGTCACGAACTGAAGTCCGGTGTAGCCGACGGTCGTCGTGCCCGAGACCTCCAGCTCGTAGTAGTTGTGCTCGCCGTGCACCAGCTGCGGCGTCGAGTAGTAAGAGGTGGTGCTGCCGGAGACGCCGACGCCTATCTGACCGTAATTGTTCAGACCCCACGCGTAGACCTTGTTGAACTCGGTGACCGCGTAGGAGGTGTCGGTGCCCGCCGATATGCTTATGACACGACCGTAGTCGTTCTGGTTCTTCTTGCTACCTACACCGAGCGTGGGCACGCGCTTTGCCACGAGCATCGAGCCGCCCGAGCCGCCGAGCTGTCCATACTGGTTCGAACCGAAGGTGTAGACATTTCCGAAGTTACTGAGCGCCATGAAGTGTACGCCGCCGGCGTCCACGCCGATTATCTTTTCGCCGTTCTCCAGCTCGGGGAAGCTGACGAGATACGGATACTCATAGGTGAACTCATACGCGCCGTCGCGGTTGGTGTCGTAAGAACCCCAGATCCAGACGGTGCCGTCCGCCTTGAGCGCCACGTTCGAGTGCTCCGCCGCGGAGACGACAGGCTCGGTGTCGTTAAGCTCGAAGTCGGTCGGGATAACTATGACCTCATAGGTCGCCTCGTAGTTCTGGTACTTCTCGCGCAGTGTAATGTATATCTTGCCGAACGACTTGCCAGTCGGGACGAGATACCAGCGCTCCGCCGCCTCGTCGTACTCAAAGTCGGCAACGACCGGGTCGGACGAGCTGTACTCTATCTCATACGGATCGACAAGCGCGCGCTCCCACGTCGGTCCTATCAGGTTGAAGCTGGAGTAGAAGCGCTCGTGTATGCCCTTCGCACCGCCGGAGGTGCTCTCAACGATGTACAGCCACTCCTTGTCGGTCATCGTTATGGTGGTGAGCATCTCGTCGTAGAAGGTGCTCTTGCCGGTGTCCGGGTAGAACTTCTCGGTCGCCTCGTCATAGGCGCGCTGATAGAGATACGCGTTCTTGATGACCAGCGCGTAGAAGCTGCCGTTGCCGGTCTGGGTCGGAACGTCGCGGTTGGAGCTGGTGTAGTCCGCGCCCTGCGACTCCTGGTTGCGTCCGGTGAACCACAGGCTGCCCTCGTCAAGGATTATCTGCAGCGTGTTCTTGTTCGAGCCGAGTCCGGTCACCTCGCGGATCGAATCGGGATCCCGCTCGTTGTCGGCGAACTCCTCGACCTGGCTCACGGTGCCGCCCTTGCGGACAGGCGTCGGAATGAGCATCGACTCGCCCGGGGTGAACTCTCCGAGCAGACCCGGGTCCTCGCCGAGGCCGAGCTGTCCGTACCTGTTCGCGCCCCACGAGTAGACTATCGAGTCCCTGAAGTTCACGCCGACGTGCTCCCAGGTCTCGTTTATCGGGCAGTAGAAATATCCGTTATCATAGATTATGTCGTTTATCCTGTCGGCGCTGTATCCGAGCGCGGCAAGCTCAGCCTTGACCTCGTCAAGACTGTGACCGCCGTCGCATCCGCAGTTGTCGAAGGACAGCCAGAAGCGGAGCGAACCGTCGTCCTTCTGGGTGTATATCTCCGCCTCGACCTTGTCCATGTCGCGGACGTACAGGCCCTTTTCGCCCTCCTCCTCGTCGGCAAGGCGGAATCCGGCGAACAGCATGCTGTAATCGCCCTCGCCCGCGCCGACATAGATGAAGCGCTCGACGGCATCGTCGTCCTCGTTTTCAACATAGGCGCCGCCAATGTAGTCCTCGATGAACTCATACGGCTGTGTCCAGTCTATGAGATACTCGCCGTACTTCTTGTCGTAGGTGTAGCGCGGCAGGATGTTGTGGTTGAAGTAGTCGTAGGTTATCGCGGCGGAGAAGTCCTGTCCCGCCTCGACCGTGCGAACACCGATAAGGTTGCCGTTCTCCTTGCCGTCCTGGCTGACGACATACTTCGGGGTACGCGTGTGGTTGAAGTTGTACACATACCTGTCATACTTGCCGGTGGCGCTGTTGAACAGCGGCATACGCACGGCGCCGATCGCCGCGTCCGCCGCGGTCACACGGTGCAGGCCCTCGCCCCACCAGGAGGACACGATCTTGCCGTCGTCCGACGTGTAGATATAGTAGACGCCCGGCTCATCCTCGGAGGGGATGCCCCAGCCGGCACTCTGGTACACGCCGGTGATGCTGTCCCGCATCAGCTCGGTCGACTCCTCGGCAATGACCGTGCCGATGCCGAGCTGTCCCGCGTCGTTGCGACCCCACGAGACCGCCATGTTCGTCTCGTCGTCGTCATATGTCCTGTGCACGATGGCTATCGAGTGCTCGCTGCCGACTGACAGTCCGACAACGCCCTCGAGGTAGAGGGTACCGTCGCCGTCCGCGCCCATGACCTGGATCGGAACGGTCACCGGGTCGGGAGCGTAAGCGCCGACCTTGCCGTAGGTCGAGTCGCCCCACGTCCAAACGGTGCCGTCCGCGCGGAGAGCCACCGCAAAGCCGTCGCCGGCGTGCAGCTCGATTATTCCGGTGAGATACAGGCGGCCGTCGGACACCGAACCGTAGATGTCCGCCTCCGACGGGTCGTAGACGTCGGTGCCCTCGACGCGGCCGGACTTCGGCGCGCCGGACGAGCTTCCGCGGAGCACGCGGCTCGGAGTGAGCACCGAGTGGCTCAGCTGAGCGCGGTCGTCGCTCGACACCAGCCAGCGGCCCATCGCGCCGGACGACGCCGACTCGAGATACTCGTTCGAGGTAGCCGACTTGATGCGATAGGACTTTTCGGTGTAGTTGTCGCCGAAATCGCCCTGTCCGATCTGGCCCTTGTCGTTGAGACCGAAGCCCCAGACCTGGCCGTACTCGTCAAGCAGCAGGGTGTAGCCGTTGCCCGCCGCCGCGTCGATTATCTTCGGCAGGGTGGGCATCAGCGACGCGTCCGCCTCCGGGTCGTAGACGTTCGAGTTCGACTGACGGCGCGAATTCAGGCTGGACTGGAGGTTTATCGGGTTGGGCGTCCAGGTGTAGCGGTTCTCGCGCCAGTAGGAGTAGAGCTGGCGGGTTATCGGGTTGCCCTGCGCGTTGCGGTCAACGACTATCGTCTTCCACGCGCTGGAGGTTATGCCGCCGACATATTCGCCGGTCTGTCCGTAGTAGTTGTTGCCCCAGATGTAGACCGCGCCGTCCTTGGTGATGAGGACGTAGTGGTCGTCCGACATCGCCATCTTGACCACGCTCGACGGGACGTTCGAGTATATCGAGCTGAGCGCGCGCGGCGTGTTGTAGGTCACCGCGCTGCTCGAGGTCGAGCCGTAGTAGTTGTAGCCGGTCTGCCATCTGCCCCACGCCCAGACCTTGCCGTACGCGTCGAGCGCGAGGGTCTGAACCGCGTTGCCGATGACCTGCGGCGCGGTTATGCGGGTCTTGGAGGTGTCCGCCGCGTTGTTGCCGAGCACCTCAACGCGGATAAGTCCGATGACCTTGCCGTCCGCGTCCAGCGCCGCGACATACGCGTTGCCGCTGCGGTAGAAGTTGCCGTAGCTCGGACCGGCGTTGGTGATGTTCCAATCGCCGTTCGCGTCCTGATACACGCGGACGATGCTCTCGTCCGACGAGACATACTTTGCTATCTTGGTGCTCTCGATAAGTCCGGTCGGATATTCGGCGCACATGAGGTTGAAGCCGCTGCGGTACAGCTCGACGGCATCCTTGAGCTTTATCGACGCGCCGAAGGTCGAGTAGTTGAGACGTATGTAGCTGACGCCGGTCGCGACCGACTCATAGTCCGCCGCACCGAGCGAGGACGCGGGATCTATGCCGAAGACGTAGGTCGAGCTTTCACGCTCGCCGACATAGCGCGGTTCGGGCACCTGCAGTATCTCCTCAACGCCGCCCTGCTCAACGACGTGGACGTTGTTGTCCACATACGCGGTCGCAGACGCGCCAAGTTGACCGACGTCGCCGCGGCCAAAGCTGAGGACGTTGCCGTCCGCAGTCATAACAGCGGTGTGATAGCCGCCGTTTGCCATCAGTCCGATATCGGTCAGATACCAATATTCATCGTTCGACGCCGCCTCGCCGCGCTGGACGAGGTTCACCGTCACGTTGGAGCTTGTGCCAAGCTGCCAATACTTGTTCGAGCCGACCATCAGCAGACGGTTGTTGCGCCTGCCGCTCTCCTCGACAAAGTTCAGCAGCAGTCCGGTGCCGCTCTCGCCCGCCGAGATGTAGCCGACATTCTTTATAACATTCGCGAACGAGCCGTCCTCCTCATCGCCGAGCATTCCCGCCAGATCGGTCGGATAATACGCACGCTTCGGCGCGGCGTAACGCTTTTCGCTGAGCGCGCCCTGCTGTCCCTGCTCGTTGCCGCCCCAGGTAAAGACGTGGCTTGCGCGGTCCATCTCCTTCTGTCCCGCCGGGGTGAAGAGCTTCTCGAACACCACAGCCGCGGCGTGGGTCGAACCCGCGCTTATTGCCGCCGCCGAGGTGAGGACGTTGAACTGCGCGTTCTTCTCGACGTCGAAGTCGCCCGAGCGCACCTGAAGCGGAGCGGGCGAGCGCTTGACACGGTCGGTGTTCGCGATGCCGAGCTGTCCGACCGCGTTCGAGCCCCAGCTGAACACCGTGCTGTTCGCAAGCAACGCGACGCTGAACTCCTCGCCTGCCGCGACCTGGACGGCGTTCTCCAGCCAGCCGCTGCCCTTGTATCCGACAACGCGGCGAGCGGTGGCGAAGGCGTCGTAGTGGTTCTGACCGAGCTGACCGTAGCCGTTGGCGCCCGCAGCCCAGACCGAGCCGTCCTCGCCGAGCAGCAGTATGTGCCTGCCGCCGGCCGAGATCTCAGATATCTTCGGAGCGTCCTCAAGCGTCGAATAAACTATGTCGCCGTTGCCGTCGAGTATCATCTCGCCCTTGTCGTTGTACTCGGGATAGCTGAACTCAAGCTGCTTGACCGGATAGGTCTCGTCAACGTGCTCGCTGTAATACTCAAGCCAGGTGTGTCCGCAATCGACGCACTGCCAGATGCGGTACTGCGCGGGATTGCTGTTCACGCCGCTGTTCCAGCTCGCCTGTCCCGACCACACGTCGTACTTGTCGTCGTATATCACGCGGAAGTGCTGATATCCGGCGGCGTGGCAGCTGTCGTTCGGGCAGATGAGCGGCCAGCTGATAAGCTCGCTCTTATAGTTGGTGGTAGTGGTCGGCACATACGCCTTGTTGAACTCGACGGTCACCGGGTTGAGTATCGACAGATACTCGCCGACCTGGCTTCCCGCCGGCAGACTGCGCAGCGTGTTGCCGCCGTTGTAGTACTGACCGAGCTGGATATACTCGCCGCTCGCGTCGCGCAGCGTGAGTATCCAGTTGGTCGCGCTTATCTGGATGTCGTCTCCCTGCGCGTTGGTCGAGGGATAGGTATATGTGAGATACTGCATCGACAGGTTGTAGCCGAGCGGGTACCAGACAAGGCTGCACTCCGAGCAGAGCAGACCGCCGGTGTAGTAGTTCAGCGTCTGGCGTCCGTTGGTGTAATACTTGACCGAGCCGATGCCCTCGACGATGCGATAGAACGGCTGACCCGCTATCTCCTCGGCGACCCTGGTCGTGTCGGTGGTATAGAACAGCATACGGACCGACCTGGAGCCGGGCTCCTCGCCCTCTATCTCCGCCGGGACCGGAACGCTGGTGGTGCGCAGCACCAGGATGCCGTTCTGAACAGCCCTCATAATGTCGCCCGGGTCATACGCCGAGCAGTAGAAGCCCGCCTCGACGTTGGTGCGGTCGTAGACGATGCCCTGATAGACGGCGTACTCGTCGCGTCCGTCCTGCGGGTCAATAAACTCGACCATCGCGTCCTTGACGTTCTGCTGACCGCCGGTCTCCTTTATCTCCTGAAGCTGCACCTGGAGGTATCCGTCGAACGCCTTCTGAGCGGACACACGCTGTATCTTGTCGTTCGAGTGGTTGGCGTGCTCGGTGCAGCTCGGGTTCGGGCACTCGCCGGGCATATCCACCCAGATGCCGCAGAACTGACCGGTCTTGTCGTAGTATTCGTACGCGTCGACGTACTCGTACTCGGGCACCGTCTCGCCGCTCGGAGTGGTCATCGTGCCTATCTCCTTCTTCATCGGCTCGAGCGTTCCGGCGAACATCTGCGTGCCCGGCTTGCCGGCGTTCACCTCGTCCAGCGTGTAGAGGTTCTGGTGCTCCTTCTTGTTCTCGTCGTTGTAGGTGTAGAGATAGAGCGTGGTGCGCGCGGACAGCGGGTTCCATACGTTGCCGTACTCGTCGCGTATCACGATGTCGGTGGTCACGTTTTCAAGCTCGCCGACGACGTAGACCTTGCCGTCCGCGTCCGCGAGTATCGTAAAGGTGTCGCCCGCCGCTATCGAGACGATGTTCTCAAACGGCTGGAGCGCGCCGGTCTGCTTGCCGGACGCGTCGAGCACTGGGTTCATCATCTGCACCGGATAGGCGCGCTTGGTATAGGTTCCGTCGCCCAGCTGACCGTAGGTGTTGTCGCCCCACGCAAAGACCGTGCCGTCCGCACGCAGCGCAACGGTGTGAAGCTCGCCCGCCGCCAGCTTCGGCGTGGTGATAAAGCCGCCGCCCACCACCTCGACGCGGAGCAGGACGCTCGTGCCGCTCACCTTGTTGCGCGCGAGTATCATCGTTGCGCCGTACTTCACCTTCGACGGGTCGGGGGTGCGGAAAGTCGCGTATGTGGATGTCTGACCGACCTGGATGAGTATCGTCTCATCGAGCACGAAGAACTCCATGTCGGTCGCGTTTATCGTGTCCTGCGGCAGGTGATCGAGCAGGTTGAAGCCGAGGCGGCTGAGGTAGATTATCTGCTGAAGGTCGATGTGCAGATAGTCGTCCTCGTGCACGACCGCTTTCGCGACACCCGGCTCGTCGTCCGCGCTGTCGCGTCCGTCAAAGCGCTTCGACTTCGAGCTGTCGAAGTGCTCGCTGCCCTCCGAATATCCGTAGAGCACCAGCGACTCATAGTCGAGCTCGCCGACCACTATCGGATAGTTGTAGTTGTCGTTTGAGAAGTCGCCGAGCTGTCCGACCTCGTTCGCGCCGGACGCAAAGACGGTGCCGGTCGCGCGGACGAGCACGCTGTGCTCATAGCCTGCGGTAAAGCCCCAGATGCGCTCCATGTAGCTGCTGTTCTGGTTTATCTGACCGTCGTACACCTGGCTGAGCGTCTCGGTCTCGGTGTAGAACGGGTCGTCCAGTCCGACATTCGCCGTGTCGGCGAGCCACGCGTCGTGCGCGGTCTCGTACTCCTCGGCGGTAAGCTCGACTATCTGGGCGGTCGGCTCCTCCGGCTCCTCGCCTTCGCCGCCCTCGTCGCCCTCATCGGCAAGCGTCGCGGGGGTGTCCGGCTGCTCCGGCTCCTCGGTGTGCGCCCACGCCGGTCCGTAGTAGTGGATAACGGTGGTGGCGGCGTCGCTCGAGTAGCGGTTGACCGTGTTGTCCGAGTCGACCGGAGAGCCGTTCGGCTCGTCATAGTTGCCCAGCGCGCCGGGATAGTTCTTTATCTCCGGATCGGTGACCGGATCTCCGTCGTAGCCGTAGGCGAACAGGTGCAGCTGCTCAGCACCCGGCTCCGCGTCCGGATCTATCGCGAGCGCGAGGGTTATGTCGTATCCGGCGGTCGCCGAGTAGACATCGGCGCGCATGGCAGTCGCCTTTATCGTGCCGCCCGCGACCTGGATGTTGTTCTTGTCGTTCTTGTCCGCGTACTCATACTTGCCCGAGCCCTTGACAATGCCGGTGTAATCCACCGCGTCCTCGACATCCGAACCGAGCTGACCCGCGTTGTTGCGGCCGAATCCGTACATTATGCGGTCGAAGTCCACCGCAATGCCGTGGCCGAGACCGCCCGCCACAAGGCTTGCGTTCATGCCGACTGCGACTGCGGTCGTCTCGCTGTCCTTGGTCGAGCTTGAGCCGAACTGACCGTACTCGTTCGAGCCCCACGCGTAGAGCTTGCCGCCGGTGACTATCGCATAGGAGGTCTTGCCGCCTGCCGCGATGTACAGCGCCGACTCCATGTAGCGCGTGTTAGACGGGGTGAGACCCTTGACCGTGCGCGCGGCATAGTCCTTCGACGCGGTACGGTTGCCGCTCTCGCCTATGCCGAGCTGTCCGTTCGAGTTCGAGCCCCACGCGTAGACGTTGCCACTTATCGACAGCGCCAAAGCATGGGTCGAACCGGCCGCTATCATGGTTATGCGGTCGGTCTTGTTATAGTATATGGTGTCTATCGACTGATTCTCGGCGTTCTTGTACTGGAAGCTGTGCTGCATCTTGCCCATGCCGAGTATCGTCTGCGCGTCGACCAGAACGACGTTCGGGCGGAAGTCATAGTCCCTGCCCAGACCGCGTCCGAGCGCGCCGTCGATGTTCGAGCCCCAAGTCCAAACGCGGCCGTAGTTGTCCAGCGCCATCGAGAAGTTCTCGCCGGCGGTGACCGAGGTGAAGGTCAGCGGACGGCGCGCGCCGTTAATGACGACGTCCTCCATGCCGCTGATGCCGACCTGCTGCAGCCACGGCTCGGTGGTGTACTGATAGCTGACCGGGAAGCTGCCCTCGATGACCATCGAGAACGCTACCCGCTGTGGCGAGTAGATGTAGGGATACACGTTCGGGTCAAAGCCAAGCTGGCCGTAGGTGTTGTCGCCCCAGGCGTAGACGAGGCCCGAGCTGCTCAGCGCTATGGTGTGCGACTTGCCCGCGACCACCATCGGCATTGCCGAGATGTAGTCGGGATCGGTGCCGTTGTAGTCAGCCTTCGTCTCGCCGAGCGGCTTGCCGTCGGCGTCGAGATGGCCGTAGCTTTGGTTGTCCGGGTCGGGGTCGGACGCGTCGATGTCGCCCGAGCCGCCGGAGGAAGTGCCGGATGTATAGTGCGCGCGATTTCGGACATATGTGGGTATAAGCCCGCTGTTTTCGCCCTGTTCTCCGTTGTAGGAGAGCATTATGGCGGAGTACGCGAGCTTTCCGGTCGGCTTTACCGTGACCGTGTTGCGCTTGTTCTCATCCTCGCTTCCGGGCAGCACGACCGTCGGCATGAGCACGTCGAGCGTCGCCGGATCGGAGGCGGCTATCTTTATCTGGTCGAGGTCGTCTATCGTCTTGTCGTCGCCGTCGGTTATCAGGTTGAAGCCTGAACGGTAGCTGTACAGCACGTCCTCAAGGTCGAACTGGACATACTCGCGCTCGCCGATTATCACCTGCGAATCGGAGATGTTCGGGTTGTCCGCAAGCTCCTCCGAGTCGAACGAGCTGGTCTGCGTCGAGTGGACATAGCCGATTATCCTTCCGTTTTCGTCGGTGGTGACGATGAGATACTTGTCGAGAAGCAGCGTCTTGGACTGTCCGTCTCCAGCCTGGACCGGTATGTAGCGGTTCTCGGAGAAGCCGTTGCCAAGCTCGCCGTGCGTGCCCGAACCCCAGTTCCAAACATAGCCGTCGCGGGCGACCATCGCGCTGTGGGTGTATCCAAGCGACAGCAGCATGCCGTCGGTCAGAGCGGTGTGCCTTATCGACGCCTCGCGCTCGCCCGCCGACACCTTTACGGCGCCGCCGACATAAGCGCGGGTCATGTCGTATGTGACCTCGCTCTGCTCGTCGTGATATTCCCTGGTGCCAATGCCGAGCTGTCCGTCGTAGTTTGAACCCCACATCCAGGTTATGCGCGGCACAACCGTCTCTCCGTTCGGGCCGATCGAGTCCTTGGTTATCGCGGCCGAGGCAAGTCCGCCCGCCGCTATCTGTATGACATCCCCGAGCGCCACGGCGTTGCCGTCCTCGTCGAGCGCGTCGGTCAGGACGACCACCGGAGTGGTCGAACGGTCGGCGGTCGGACGGTACTCCCTTCCGAGCTGCTCGTCGACCGACTGCGCGGTCTGCGTTCCCTCGGCTGTGAGCAGATCGACCGCGTACTCCGCGTCCTTGCCGTAGCCGGGCTTGGTGCCCAGCTGACCGTAGGTGTTGTCGCCAAAGGTGTAGACGCGGCCGTCCGCACCCAGCACCATGCTGTGGCGCGAGCCTGCCGAAATAGCCGTTGCGTTGGCGAGATAGCCGTTAAGCTCCTTGGCGTCGGTGTCCGAGCTGTACTCGCCCGCGAGCACGCGCACCGGCACGCGATAGGTGAAGGTGTCGGTGCCCGGTTCGATGGTTATCGACACTTCGTCCGTACCGCTTCTGAAAGTGAAATTCATCGTCTCGAACTCGGAGCGCTTGTACGCCGCGCTCTCCTCGCCGACACCCAGCTGACCGTAGGTGTTGTCGCCCCACGCAAACACGCTTCCGTCCGCGCGGAGTGCCAGCGCGTGGTTCTCGCCCGCCGCGATGTCCACGATGTCGCTGATATACAGTCCGTAGCTGGCGCTCTCGCCCTCCAGCGTCTGCACCGGCAGAGTGAAGAACATATAGTCGTCTATCTGCGGCTGACGCTCGGCGCGCTGCGTGTAGTTGTACGACGGCTGATCGTCCGGGATAGCCGGGTCGTACACGCTCAGATAGCCGTAGTTCGCGTCCTGATCGTCACCCTCGATGAAGTAGACATACTGCGCAAGCTCGCTCATCTCGTCGCTGTCGCTCGGGAACTCCTTGGCGTAGCGAGCCTTGTACTGTGCAAGAGCTGCGGTGTAAGCCTCATAGTCCCACTTTACGCCGCCGAAGGTCGGGCGAACGAGCCATTCGGCATACTTCGCGCCGTCCGACCTGAATGTGGTCGTGTCGGTGCTGAACAGCTGGCACGCGGCAACGTACAGAGCAAGCGCGCGGACATACTCGTCGTATGTCTGCATCTCGCCCGCCTCGTAGCTCGGCATTACATCGTATATCTGCGTGCCGCCTATGACGATAAAGACCTTGCCGTCCTCGTCCACGCCAAAGGTGTTTCCGCCGCGCACGTTCTCGGTTATGGTGTTGATATACTTGCGGACATACAGCTCATAGAAGCGAGTGCCGTCGGTGTAGATTATCTCGCCGTCCTCCATCGTCTCGCGCATGTAGCGTCCGTACTTGAGAAGGCTCGCGTCCAGATTGAAGCCGTTCTCCGCGAACTCCTGCTCGACATAGCGTCCGGTCACGTCGCCGGTGTAGCCCACGCCAAGCTGACCCTTGTCGTTGCGTCCAAATCCCCAGACGCGACCCTCATCGGTCAGAAGCAGGGTGAATCCGGAGCCTGCCGTCGCCTTGACAAAGCCGTCCTTATATGTCGCGGCGCGCTGTGCAGCAAGTATGTCCGCGTCCTCGACCGCCGCCTGATAGATGACGAGTGCTTCATCGCGGGCGCGGGTCTTTTTGGTAAGCTCCGCCGCGTCTATCTTCTTGTCGGTATAGTCGGCAACCGCCTTGAGATACTCCTTCTCGGCGGTGTCGTATGCTGCGTACAAGTCCTCTGCCGCGGCAAACGCATCCGCTATCTCCTCCGCGCTCGGCGCGTCCTGCTGATACGCCGTCGGCGCTATCACCTGCGTCGCGTACAGCACATCGCCGCCGCGCTTGCCGTTGCCAAGCTGTCCAAACTCGTTCGAGCCCCAGGTGTAGACGGTGCCGTCCTGTGCGACCGCCACCGCGTGGTTCTCGCCGGCGGCTATCGACACGATGCCGCGCAGCGCGTGACCGTCGCGGGTCACGACCTGTATCGGCGTGTCGGTATAGGGGAAGCTGCTCTCGGTCTCGCCAACTCCCAGGCGGCCGTTCGCGTTCGTGCCCCACGACCAGACGGTGCTGTCCGACTTGAGCGCGAGCGAGAAGCCGTTGCCAAGCGAGACACTCGGCACCGAGCTGTATATATAGTCGTGTTCGTCAAACGGATTGTCCTCGGTCTTGCGGACGCTTACGCTGATTATCGTCGAGCGGCCGTTGGTCGCGTTGTACACGCGAATGGTCGAACGTCCGCTGCCGACCGCCTCGAGCACCCACCAGCTGTAATTGCCGTAGACGCTCGCGCGGCGCTCCGCGATAATGACATCCGGCTCGGACGAGGTGACGATAAACTCCACGCCGTTTACGATGCCAAGTCCCACCTTGGTCTCGGGCCCCTCGAAGTAAGGCGTCTCGGCGTCGATGTACGCAATGTTGTCCGGACGGTCCTTTATAAGACGGAAGTCGGAGATGTAGCGCTCCATTGTTCCGGCAATGTCCATCGTGTCGCCGACGACCATCTCGATGAAGCTGCCGAGCGCCACCGTCTTGGGAGTGTAGTCGTCCTCCCAGACGTAGATGCTGCGGCCCTCGTTCTCGCCGCGAGTGACTGCCTCCGGCATGGCATCCACGCCGCCGGGGGTATGGCTCAGCTCAACGCGCTTGGTGGTCTCTGCCATCGGAGCGACCGCCGCCGCCGCGTTCATCGACGAGAGCATGCGGTTGGGCGCGGACGCCATGAAGCTCAGCTGCGGAGCCTCCCACGGAGTGGCTATCGTCGAGCCGGCAGCCGCCTCGACCACGAACGCGAAGAAGTTGATGTACTCGAACGAGTGCGTGCGGTCGTCGGTGTTGCCGTTCACCTTTGCGTAGGTGTCGACCGTGGTGCGGTTTACCTGCACGCTGTGGACAAGCTCGATATCATCCTCGCTCGGGATGTCGAAGAACGGGCCGCCGAAGTCCATGTCGTCCGGGTCGAAATTGCCGTTGTAATCGTACTCATATCCGATGAGCGACGCCGCCGCGCGGGTGTTGTAGCGCGCCGCGATGGTCACGGTTATGTCCATCGTGTTGGTGACAAGACCCGAGCCGCTGTACACGTCCGCGAGCAGATATATGTTGCCGCTCGGATCATCCTTATAGCTCATGCTCTGAAGCTTGATAGCGTCGGCGGTCGGCTTGAACACCGAGTTGCCTTCCTCGTCGAATCCGCGCACCATCATCTGTCCGGTCACGGTCACCTCATAGTCCTGGACCGCCGCTGTACCGTACATCTCATAAGGTATGGCGATGAATCGGAGGTCGAACTGCGACTGCGAAACGCCGAGGTCATAGCTCGAACCGAGATACATCTCCTCGCCGTCCTTGTTGACAAGGTAGACGGCGTACTGGTCGCGGGCAATGCGCGCGGTGTAGCCCTTCGAGCCAAGTATGTCATACTCCGCGACCGCGTCCCACTTGGTGTCTCCGAGCTTGGTGGTGCGCAGTCTCAGCGAGTAGCCGGTGTCCTCATAGGCGGTCGTCCAGTTGGTGTAGTTGGTCGTGTTCTGTACGTTCGGATAGTTGCGCTCAAACACGTTCTCATCGTCTATCGGGCTTTCGAGCTGATAGACGAGCATATTTGCGCGATACTCGGTCAGGTCGCCCTCGGACAGCGCATACGAATCCACGCTGACAAACGGCTCACCCGCGCCGGTGACCGTGTAATACCTATATATAGCAGTGTTGCTGTCCTTGAGGACGGGCGCGTCCTCCTTCTCCTCCAGGTTCTTCGCGGTCCAGTTGCCCTTCAGCTTGGACAGGAACGCCGACGAAGCGTGACGCGAGTTGACCTCGAAGCGTATCGACGAGCCGACGAGCACATACTCGCCGTGCGACAGCGGGAAGTTGTTGGTGGACACGTTGCTAAGTCCGTCGAGATAGGCGTTTATGTTCGCGCCCGCGACACCGTCGCGCACCGAGACCTCGAAGTCGACCGGATAGTAGTCGAGCGTCTTGTACACGCGCTTCTGGGTCGAGCCGCTCACGTCAACCGCCGTGCTCTCGCCAACGACCAGTCGTGCGCCGGTGTCATACAGCGGCTTCTCCGGCGATACCGTGTCGAATTCGCCGTCATTGTCGCTGTCTATCAGCTGATATACCTGGTCCAGTATGCGGTAGTTGCCCTCCGCGACCTT
Organism: uncultured Oscillospiraceae bacterium; assembly: GCA_964493515.1. Taxonomy (GTDB): domain Bacteria; phylum Bacillota; class Clostridia; order Oscillospirales; family JAAYOS01; genus CANRIN01. The sequence continues at coordinate 119,200 of CAZBNJ010000001.1, forward strand.
CGGGAAGTAGTACTCCGAGCCGTAGGACGGATTCGGGTTCGCGCCGCCGCTGAATCCCCTCACCACGTTCTCCGGATCGCTGACATCTATATAGAAAAGACCGTAATTCGTGTCCGAATATATCTCGTTCTGGAGAACGTAGCGATGATACTTGCCGGCGTCCTGCCAGACCTCGAGCTTGCCGCCGACATACTTGTTCACGTCTATCTGGACATCAAACAGCGCAAGACCGCGTATCTCCGACTCGATCTTGCTCTTCTCGCGTATCTCCTTTACGGTCAGGACGCTCATGTTCTTGAGCACTTCCTCACCGTCCACAACGACGGTGTAGTGCTCTATACCGACAGTAATATAGTCCTCGTCGAAGTCGTCCTCGCCGACGCCGTTGAACGTCCAGCTGTACGAGTAGATATCCGGCGTCAGACCGGAGCCCTGCGAGTATATCTTCAGCTCTCCGCCGGCAAGCAGCAGCAGCGACTGCGACTTCGCCGCGTGGGTAAGGTCGCCTATCTCAATGCCGCGATAGGTGGCGTAAACCGTTCCGCGGAGCGCGCTCCAGGTGCCGTTGTCCACCGACACGGAGTAGCTCGCCTCGTAGAAGTTCACCTCGCCGACAGCGTCGACGCCCTTGGTCACCGTCACGGTCGAACCGGTCGGGATGTAGCGCTTGCCGTTGTAGACAAGTATGCCCTCGGCGTTCTCCTGCGTAATATACTTATTGTAATATTCGTCACTGCCGACGTAGTACACGTCGTAGTTTCCGGTCGCGACCTTGTCCTCGTTCGAGTGATAGATTCCGGTCCCGACCTCGGCGGTAGTCGACGGCGAGGTGTTGCCTTCACCGTCGGTCGTGCCAGGGATGTTCACGGTCGAGGTCTCGGGCACGAGCGGATAAACCGTCCGCGCCGGAGTCTGCAAGACGAGTATGTACTCGCCCGCAGCCGGAACGCCGTCGGTCACGCTGCCCGTCCAAAGCTCGTCGTTCTTCTTGACATTCAGCGTCACATCATAGCGAAGCATGCCGCCGACATTAATAAATCCGGTTATCGACGGGATGTAGCTCTCGCCGAATCCAACAGCAGTCGGGACGCTGCGGTCGATGGTGCTCAGTTCGCCGAGCTGACCGTAGTCGTTCGAGCCCCAAGCAAACGCGTCGCCGGATTCGGTGATGGCGTAGCTCGAGTTGCCGCCGGCGGTCAGCGTCACGACCATGTCGTCGCCGCTGTCTATCACAACTTCGTTCCACGCGCCCCACTTTGCCCAGTTGCGCGAGGTGTTGTCAATATCGGTGTCATCGCTGAACACCGCGCCGGAGTTTCTGGGTATGCTGATGTTCCGACCGTAGGTCGGCTCCTTGCCGAGCTGACCGTCCGAGTTCGAACCAAAGACATACGCCTTCGTCGCGGTGACGACGGTCTCGCCGGTCTCGGGATCCTTGCCGGTATCGGCGATGCGCAGTATCATGGTGTGGTTCTTGCCCGCCGAGATTCCAATGGCGTCCTTCATCTGAGCGATCTTGCCGTTTTCGCTCAGCACCATCTGGGTAGCGCCCGCAACTCTGGTCACGGTCGTCTGCCAGACCTCCTGATTCGGACCGCCGTTCACTCCGGCGGCAGTCGCCTCGTTGTAGCCGAGCTGGCCGTAGCGGTTGTCGCCAAAGACACGCACGACCGCGCCGAGTTCATCCTCGCTGGTGGTACGGTTCAGCATTACCGAGTGGTAATCGCCCGCAGCGATCGCCGCGATACCCTGGGCAGTGACACCGGTCGCGTCGTTGGTGCGCACCAGACCCGGAATCGGGTTGTAGCTTTCGCCGCCGTAGTTGCCGTCACTTGCGCGGCCGAGCTGGCCATAGGTGTTGTCGCCCCAGCTCTTGACCGCCGTAGTCTCGCCGCTGACTTCCGAATATTTTCCGAGCGCGAGGTTGTGATACGCGCCGGCGGCGACCTTGGTCACGTCGGTGAGCAGCATCGCGGAAAGTGCGTCGGCGCTGGCGCTGGAGACAACGACGCCCGGCTCATTCGTCCTAAAGTCCGCCTTGTCTCCGTTCGGAATGTAACCAAGTCCGAGCTGACCGCGAGTGTTGTCGCCCCAGGTGTAGGTGTAGCCATCCGACTTGCCGAGCACCGCGACCGAGTGATATGCGCCCGCCGCAATGCTGGAAGCTCCGGTCAGATATGTGCCCGCGTCATAGTAGAGTGTGCTGTCGCCCGCGACGACCTGGGTCGGCAGGCAGCGATTCTCGTAATCGCCCACTCCGAGCTGACCGCGGTCATTAAGGCCCCAAGCATATACGGCTCCAGACGATGAGCGAGCCAAAACGTGATAATACCCCACAGAAATTTCTTCTATCAGCGTGAGCCGGAGCATTCCGTTCGCTCCGTGGACCGGAACCGGGTATGTCGTGTACGGAGTGCTCACCAATTCACTGTCCAGAGCGTCGATCGAGCTGAGCGTTTCGTAAGTCACGCTGTCGCTGAACTCGCCGATACCAAGCTGTCCGTAGTTGTTCGCGCCCCAAGCCCAGACCGAACCGTCCGACTTCAGCGCTATCGCGAAATTCTCACCTGCGCCGATGGTCGGGGTCGCGAACTTGTTGGCATCCTTGACCTCGAGTCCGAACTCGCCCGAGTATATGTTGCGATCCTCGTCCTCACTCTGGAAGTCGGCATAGGTCAGATCCTCGGTCGCGCCGACGCCGGTGTAGCCGAGACGCTCCGAGTCGGGAGCTTCGTCCGCGCTTATCGGGGTCAGACGTAGGCTGTTCGCATCCGCGTACTCATACTCGCTCTCGGTGACAAGGCTGTCGATCTTTATCTGCTCCACCTCGTCGGTCTCGGGATTCACATACTCGCCGAGCTCATAGTCAAAGGTCGTGCCGCGAATCGGATCGACCGCGCGGTCGCGTTCACTCAGGTTGAAGCCGACACTGTAATAACGCTGGATGCCTTCCTTATGTACGACGAGATCCTGTTTGTCGGTTATCGTCAGCGTCTCGCCCATCTTCTGCTCGACTATGTCGCCGATGCCGTCGGCTATCTCCTCTTCGGTCAGCGGTATGTTGCCCGGATACTGGGAGAAGCGGCCGGTAAGCTCGCGGGTCGAGATGCTCGGATCGTCCTCATCCTCGGTGGTGGTGTAGACCCAAACCTTGTTGAACACCAGCTTGCGGCTGACATCCAGACCGACGAGTATCGGATACGCCCAGTAGTTGCGGGTGTACTGCGCGTCGGTGTCCGGCTGATACGGATAAGCAAACTCCGCGAAGCGAGTTCCCGCACCGAGCAGGTAGCCGACCGAAGCGGTCGCCGAGCCCGGAGCCTGGCCGTCGTTCTTGCCGAACGCAACAACCGTGCCGTCGGTGCGGAGCGCCATGCTGAACTCCGCGCCCGCCGTTGCCGACACTATCTCGGTTATCGGCGACGACGCGTAGGAAACGCTCGTCTCCTCGGTGCCGTTCGCCTCATCGACCTTCGTCTCAACGGTCAGCAGGTTCTTGAACTCGTCGAGCACTCGGCTTGCGGTGTTACTCTCCTGATCCATCTTCGGGGTGTTCGCAAGCGACGTCTCGTCCGGATTCTTCAGCTTTTCGCCAAGACCAAGCTGGCCGGAGTTGTTGTATCCCCACGAGTAGAGGTAGTAGGCGTTCTCCGCGGTGATGGTGTCCAGCTGACGAACGACCGCAAGCGAGTGGTCGCCGCCCGCCGACACGCTCACGACGTGGCGCTCATCCAGACCGTTGTTCTGCTCGGCCTGGGTTATCGGGAACAGGAACTCCATCGGACGGATCTGATACTTCGCGCTCTCGTTCTGGTAGAGGTCGTTCTTCGCGAGACCGAGCTGCGCATGGCTGTCGTCACCCCATGTCCACAGCTGGGTCACGTTGCGGTTGCCCGACTTGACCTCGATCGCGATGCCGTGACCGTTTATCGAGGACGCGCTGCCGGTCGAACCGTCGCCGACCGAACCGCCCTCCATAAACGCGATGCCGCCCGCCGCGATAGCCGTGATGAAGTGGGTCTCATCGGTCGACTGCACGGTGAACTCGCTGTCGCTGTCACGTCCGAGGAAGGACTTGATCTGGGTCGCGAAGCCACGGCGCTGATTCTCGCTGCCCGCGTCGCCGCCTTCAGCCGGATTCACGTTTATGCCGAGCTGTCCGTGCTGATTCGAGCCCCAGGTCCAGATCTTTCCGCGGATGTCGAGCGCAACACCGAAGGTGCCGCCCGCCGCTATCGCGACTATCTCGCTGAGGTTTGCCTCCTCCGCCTCGGTGTTGTTGGAATCACCGACGCGTCGGACAACGTGTATCGGGCGGTTCGAGCTGGTCTCTCCGTTGTAAGCCCTGCCGCCGCCGAGCTGGAACTGACCGTTGTAGCCCCAGGTGTAGACCGTTCCGTCGGCAGCAAGCGCCATCGAGAAGTGGCCGCCCGCCGCTATCGCGACAATGTTTTCAAGATATCCGCTGTTGGTGCTCACGCCTATCGGCGACAAGACCTTCTGCGCATACTGGTTCGACTCCTCGTTGCCGGTCTGACCGCTTGAGTTCTCGCCCCAGCTCCAGACATATCCGTCGGCGTCGAGCGCGAGCGAATGTGCCGCGCCCGCCGCTATCATGATGATGCCCGACAGCTGAGTGCGGACGTTGTTGCTCTGGGTGTAGACCTCAGCCGGCATGTTGCGCTGATCGCGCGCGGTGCCCAGCTGACGGTTCGAGTTGTTGCCCCACGCCATGACGGTGCCGTTGGACAGCAGCGCGAGAGTGTGGGTGTCGCCGCTTACGACCTGCGGCACGGCGAGCTTCACGTCCGGATTTTCCTCGTCCGCCGACGAGAGAGTGTAGCGGCCGCGAACCTCGAGGGTCATCGTCGCAAAATAGGTGCTGAATCCCTCGTTCGCGATTATGTAGATGCTGGTGCGGCCCTGCGACTCAAGCGTCGTGCGCAGCACCGGAGCCGCGCCGGTCGTGTCGATGGTCGCGACGCGCTCGTCGAGTATTCCGATGTTCACGTTGGTCGGGTTGTTGGTCTTGCCGTTCGCCAGCTTCCAGTGGGCTATCATTATATCCTCAATGTTGTCCACAGTGTTTCCGGCGATGACGCGCACGATGTAGTTCTGACGCTGCTCCGCAAAGGAGAGCACGGTGATGTTCGCAACCACCGACAGCGCCCTGCCTTCGTCGTCCGTTCCGCTGAGCATCACGCGGGTGGTGTAGCTCGACTGACCCTTGGCGGACAGGCCGATCAGCTTGTAGGCGTGCGAATCGGTGCTGTCCGCGGACGGCGCGACGATCTTCGCGACCGTCTCGTCCTGAACGCGGAAGTTCTCGTTGAACAGCTGCACCGTGCTGTCGCCCTCCTGGTCACGCAGGAAGCCGATCATCAAGTCGTAGACGTTGCCGTCGAACTTTTCGCCGCCGCTCACGACCGTTCCGAGGTCGTATATCTTCTGCTCCGCCTGGAGGCTCTGAGAATTTTTGCTGTCGGTCACTTTATCGTTTCCGCTATTTTTATCGTCCTCAGCCGGAGCTTTGTCGTCGTCGCCCGAATCAGCGCCATTGTTGTCGGCGTCGTTGCCGCTGTTGGTGCTGTTCGTGCCGTTGTTCGACGCCGCGCCCGCGAGGTAGTAGCCCGCGCCGTAGGTATATATCGACTCGTTTGCGGAGGTGGACACGCGGAAGTACGCGCTGAGCGTATCGTCGATCGACAGCGCGCCGTCCGACGTAAGCTCGGTCGGAGCGGTCACATCGTCGCCGCCCACCTCGTCGGTCGTCTCATTATTATATGTATCGTCGGTGTGCTCGTGGGCATCGCCGCCCACCTCATTATTATCGGTATCATCGGTCGGAGCGGTATCCGCGTCGTCGGTGTCGTCGGTCGGAGCGGCAGCCGCGTCATCCAACTTGTCCTCATCGCCGTCGGTCTCGGGGACAGGCTCGGTCGCCGTCTCCTCGTCCGCTATCTCCGCGTACTGCTCGTCGCCGGTCAGAAGCGCGCGACGCTCCTCACCGCTGCGGCCGCCTATCGGCAGCTCGGGTATCTCCGGCTCGTCGCTCGGCTCGACCGACGGCTCTGCGCTCGGTGTCGCAGTTGAATCGTTGTCGCCGGTGAGCAGGTTGAAGTTCGAGTTGCTCTGCGTCGAAGTCGAGCTCGAGGTCGACGGCTTGTACAGACCCTTCTCAAAGTAGCTCAGGTCGTATATGCTGTTCGCCTGGGTCAGACCGCCCTGCCACAGCTCGTAGAGAAGCTGCTGCGTCTCCGGCGCCTCGTCGGCGACCGACAGCAGCGACGACTCGGTCGTGGTGCTGCCGGCACTCGTCGTGTCGGTTGTATTAGTATTAGATGTATTGCCGGTCGAAGCGGGGAGGTTGCCCTGCTCGAAGTAGCTCAGGTCGTACACGCAGTTGTCCTGCGTCAGCGTGCCCTCTTTCCACATCTCATAGAGGAACTGCTGCACTTCCGCCGACTCGGCCGCTATCGACATCGAGCCTGCCTCGACCGAGGTCTCGCCGTTCGAGCCGCTGCTCGAAAGCAGTCCGCTCGAATTGCCGCTCGACGCGCGCACCGGGCGCGCTCCGGTCCATATCACGTTAAACTCGCAGACTATCTGCGGCGCGGTGTTCTGCGTCGCGTCGACCACTCTGCTCGATACTATCTCAAAATCGAAGTCGTCACTGTAATCGTCGCCGTCGTACACCGCGTCGATTATAAGCTGTTCGGACGGAGCGAGCTTTTCCATCGCGGCGGCGCGGTAGCTCATGCGCTCCTCCTCGCCCATTCCGTCTATATATATTAATGTACGCTCGTCCAACTGCGAGAGGTAGGGCGCGCTGAACACGTTGACCCAGGTCGGTACCAGCGACATATATTCCTCAAGCGTCAGCAGTCCGAGATACTGCACATCGGTCATCGTCGCGGTGTTCGATACCTTCAGCGAATCCGCGCTAAAGCCGATGCTCGACTTTTCCAGCTCAAGCGGCATCGCGATGTCCTCAGCCTCATCGTGGTCGTGCGGCTCTGCGCTCGGCTCGGTGCTCGGTTCGGTCGACGGCGTCGTTGTGGGCGACGCGCTCACGGTCGGCTCACCGTCATCACTTGCGGACGCAGAAGGAACAGCCGTCGAAACCATCGACAGCACCGTAATCGCGGCGAGGAATCCGGATATACCGCGTATTAGCTTGTCCTTGAGCGTACCGCCAGGCTGCATACTCGCGTGTGCTTCCTTTCGTAAGTTTTCCACAACACATTGGCAGTTGTTCCCGGGTTATCCACAGCTTAGAACAGGTTGTGTTTACTCTCCGTAGATTGCACAATATGTTGTGTTTTCTCAAGCTCCCAAACGCCATCTTGTGGTGAGCTTCCGAAAAAAGGGCATAGATATAGCGCATAGTACCCTTTATTCTAACCTACATTATGGCACAAACGCTCGAAAAATGCAACTCCTTTTTTACAGTTTTTACGCGATTTTCTGGCGCGGCGCGTTTTTTGTAACCACGGCTTTTTCCAAAACAGGTCAACTAAAAGTTATATATCTTGGACAATTTACAAATTCCCGTTTTTTCAACAACATTTCCCCACATTTCAACATGGCAATTCCCCGCAAAAAATTTTTGCGGCAGGTCAATGCCCACCGCAAAATCTACTCTCCCAACGCAATTCGCACTTCAAGCGCGCCAAATCTCCTCCGTTTTTGTGCTCGTCAATTACCCTCTGTATCCGAGCCGCTTATCCATCGCGCCATCCCGGATGCCGACCTCCTGACATCTCCGGCCGCC
>CAZBNJ010000002.1:0-41998 GCA_964493515.1 uncultured Oscillospiraceae bacterium
GATCGAACCCTCGAACCTCACGGATGCGAACCGTGCGCTCTCCCAGCTGAGCTACAGGCCCATATTAGGTTGTCCTGTCACGGACTATCGCCGCAACACTGGTTATTGTACCACAACAGGTTGGATTTGTAAAGCACATTTACAAAAATTTTTGCCGCCGCCGGAAATCCCACGCGACAACAAAAACGCCGCAGCGGACCTGACCGCCGCGGCGTCGATGCGTTTTTTGTTTACTTCAGCAGCTCGGCAAGCTCGTCGGTCGACGGCGAGTCGCCGACCCAACTGCCATAGTGCGAGTGGGTGACGGTCAGGTCAGGGGTGACGACGAAGCAGGCGGGAAGCTGCTGCTCGTTGCCCTCGTACTTTCCGTGCGAAAACCCGCTGTTCTTCATCGCCTCGAATCGCGCGACAACGGCGGGGTCGTTTATGTCCGGACGCTCGGTCATCGAGCCTATCTCAAACTGCTTGTACAGCTCCTGCTCGGGGTCGCAGATAATGTCAAACGGCAGTTCGCCCGGCTTTACCTGCTCGTGTATCGTCTCGGGCACCGACTGAAGCACGACGAACATCTTGCCGCCGGTAGCCGCAATCTTCGCGTGCTCCTTTGCGAAGTTGTGGATGTCCATCTGACAGAGGGTGCAGCCGTAGTAGCGCAGGAACACCAGCGCGGTCTTGCCGGCGGCACTCACCGCGTCGGACAGCTTCATGCCGCTCGTGTAGGCGGTGTTGAAGGTGAAATCGGGCATCTTTGAACCGACGGTTATCTTAGCCATTTTATTTTCCTCCCAAAAGAAATTTTGCACACATCCATTCTACCACGTCCGAGCGATCTGCGCAAGATTCTACTCCATTACCTTTGCCGTTCGTGCGAGCGACGCGCCGATGACCGACTCCGCGCCCGCTTTGACGAGCGTCCGGGCGCACTCACGCATGGTTGTTCCGCTGGTGTGAATGTCGTCTATCAGCAGCACGCGCTTGCCCGCGACCAGCTCGGGCGCGATCACGCGGTATACACCGCTCACGTTCTGCTCGCGTTCCTTTCGGCTCTTCAGACCGGAGTTTGCCGGCGTGTCGCGAATCTTTTCGAGCGTGCTAACCGGAGCGTCGCTTAGCGCGAGAGCACACGCGGCGGCAAGCAGCATCGCCTGGTCGTAACCGCGTTCGCTCTTGCGCGCGCGGCTGACCGGCGCCCATGTGATGATGTCGTATTCGCCGTCAAAGCGTCGCTTTATCTCGTCGGCGAGCATCCTGCCAAACGGCGTGGCGTAGTCCATCTTGCCGCCGAACTTGTAGCGGTGGAGCGCGTCGCGCACGTCGTCACGATAGACGAGCGGCGCGCAGACCCGACCAAGCTCGCCGCTCGGCGGTATCAGCTCCTCGTTGTACGGAAGGTCGCGCCGACACTTGCGGCATATGCGGTCGCCGCGTTCATAGCGTTCGAGCGGACGCTCGCAAAAGACACAGCGCGGCGGGAAGAACAGGTCGGCTATCGTGCTGAATATTCCCATAATATCCCTCTGTCTTTATCGGTCGGAAAGGCGATACCTAAGCCCGCTGTAACGACGGGTGCGGCGATTTGTCGACACCATCTGCGCCACCGTCTGGCGTGAGCCGACGATGACCAGAAGCGACTGCGCTCGGGTCAGCGCGGTGTAGAACACCTGGCGGGTGAGCAGCCTCGGCGACGCGTCGGACGCGACGAGCACCACCGCCGGATACTCGCTGCCCTGCGACTTGTGCACCGTCATGGCATAGGCGAGCTCCAGCTGATCGAGCAGCTCAAACGGATAGACGACGTAGCGGTCGTCGTAGCGCACCGCAATCGTCTCCGCGCGCGTGTTTATCTCGTCGATACGGCCGATGTCGCCGTTGAACACGCCCATCCCCGTCTCGGATGTGGTCGTGGAGCGCCATTGTAGGTCGTAGTTGTTTTTGATGTGCATCACACGGTCACCCTCGCGAAAGACGAACTCACCGTTCTTTCGCTCCGCCTTCTGCTCGGAGGGCGGATTTATCGCCGCCTGGAGCATGCGATTGAGCGACGCCGTGCCTGCGGGGCCGCGTCGGGTGGGGGAGAGCACCTGGATGCGATCCGGCTCAAAGCCCATCTTCGCGAGCCGCCGTATGCACAGGTCGACCACCGTGTCCGCCGTGTCGGTCGGCTCCGCGCGTTGGATGAAGTACATGTCGCCGTCCTTGTGGCGCAGCTCGGGCAGCTCGCCGCGATTTACCGAGTGTGCCGCGAGCACGATGTTCGAGCTCTGCGCCTGTCGGAAGATGTCCACCAGCCGGACGGTCGCCACCGTGCCGCTCTGCAGCAGGTCGGCAAGCACGCTGCCCGGACCGACGCTCGGCAGCTGGTCGGGGTCGCCGACGAGTATCAGCCGCGCGTCCGGCTTCAGCGCCTCGATAAGCGCCGAGAACAGCGGCAGATCGACCATCGAACATTCGTCGAGTATCACCACGTCGGCGGACAGCGGATCGTCCGCGCCGTGGACGAAGCTGAAGCCCGCGTCCGCGTCCTCGCCGAAGTCGACCTCCAGCAGTCGATGGACGGTCACCGCGTCGCGGCCGGTGAGCTCGCTCAGGCGCTTTGCCGCGCGTCCGGTCGGACTTGCGAGCCGTGTGTCGAGACCCATGCGGTCGAACACCTCGAGCATACCGCGCACCGTCGTGGATTTTCCGGTGCCCGGGCCGCCGGTCAGCAGCATCACCCGCGAGCTTGCGGCAACGCGTATAGCCTCGCTCTGAAGCGGCGCGTATTCAAGCACCTGCTTTGAGCTGATGTCGTCTATCATCTTGTCCAGACCCTTCGGCACCGCAGGCGGGTTGAGCGCCATCAGCCGCAGCCGCGACGCGGTCTCGCACTCCGCGTCGTACAGCCGCCGCAGGTACACCGCGTCCGTGCCGGCTATCTCCTCGCGCAGCAGGGTCTTTGAGCCGCACAGCCGCTCGATAGCCGCGTCCGCAAGCTCCTCGCTCACCGACAGCAGCTGCGCGGTGGCGGAGGCGAGCTTGCCGGCGGGGATGAAAACATGGCCGTTCTGCGTGTTGAACTCCAGCTCGTAGATGACACCCGCGTCGATGCGTGACGCGTCCTCCTCGCCAAAGCCCATGTCGAGCGCCATGCTGTCCGCGAGCGCGAAGTCCACTCCCAGGTCGTCGGAGACGAGTATGTATGGGTTGGTGCGCAGGCAGTCGCCCGCAAATTCGCCGTAGATGCGGTAGAGCCGCAGCGCGACCTCGGGGCGTATCGAGTAGCTTATCAGCTGCTCCATCAGCCGCCGTATGCCAAGCTGACGCTTGAAGGTCTCGCTTATCTTTATCGCTTTCGGCTTGGTCATTCCGGGTATCTCGGCGACCAGCTCTGGGTGATTTTCGAGTATGTCGAATGTCTCGCGGCCGAATTTCTCCACCAGCCGTTTCGCGCTTATCGGCCCTATGCCTGGCAGGTTGCCGCTTGAGAGATACTGGACTATCGCGACCTCGCTTGCGGGAAGGGTGCGTTCGGCGCTCGTCGCCTTGAACTGCTCGCCGTAGGACGCGTGGCGCGTCCAGCTTCCCTCCACTCGCAGCTCCTCGCCGACGCCGATGAACGGCAGGTTTCCGACGACGGTGACCGGAAGGTCCGCACCGTCAACGATGAGACGAAAGACGGCGTAGCCGTTCTTCTCGTTCTGATATACCACGCTTTCGACAACGCCGCAAAGCTCGTTCAAACTGTGCAGCTCCTCGTCAAGCTCCGACTCAAACTCGCTGTCAAAGTCGTTTGCCATCCGTCTCACCTCCTTCGTTTTTCCGACACCGATTCCCGCGCCGAGTGCGAGCAGAATGAACACTATTATTCCAAACGCCGCAGCCCCCGCGATAAACGTCTCGCACCAAACCATATGCCGCACCTCCGCTCATATAGGGCAGTATATGCGGCGTTTTGTGGCGCGGTTCAGCCGAATATCGCGCTCATACCGTAGGTTATCACGCTCATTATCAAGCCCGCGACGAGCACGCCGAGCGCTATCGCCGGCATCGCCCGCTTCAGCCGAAGGTCCATTATCGCGGCGACAAGAGCGCCGGTCCACGCGCCGGTTCCGGGAAGGGGAACCGCGACGAGCAGGAACAGTCCAAACCACATCAGGCTGTGCGACAGCACCCTGTTCGCTCCGCCGCGGGCCTTCTGCTCCAAGCGATAGACCAGATTTCCAAACCGCCCTCTGTCCTTCAGCCAGTCGAAAATTTTCCGTATAAAGAGGATGATAAACGGCGCGGGCAGCAGATTCCCGATCACCGACACGGCCATCACCTGCCACCAGGGCAGATCGAACGCGAACCCGTAGGGTATCGCGCCTCGCAGCTCTACGATGGGCAGCATGGATATGCCGAATGTCGCGAGAAGGTGCCAGAAGTTTGCCATTTTTCCTCCAAAAAGCGTTTTACATCTTGAATATTATGCCCACAACCGCGCCGAGTACGATGTAGGCGATGGGGTGTATCTTTTTCCAGAACCTGCCGGCAAGGAACACGACGAGCGCCAGTATCAGCTTGGGCAGGTCGAACATTCCGAGAAAGCTGGAGAACGCGGGCGCGGCGGTGAACGTGCCGAGATTTATTATCGACGCGGTGAACACCTGCCACGCAGCCGACGCGATGAGCGCCGCGACCGCGGGCCGCAGGGTGTAGAACGATCCGTTCACAAAGCGGTTTTTCGCGAATTTCTGCAAGAACTTCGCGACTATCATTATCACGATTATCGACGGCGTTACCAGCGCGAGCGTGGCGAGTATCGCTCCGGGTACACCCGCCGCGTTGTAGCCGGCGTAGGTCGCGATATTCACGCCTATCGGGCCGGGGGTGGACTCGCCGACCGCTATCATGTCGGGTATGACCGCGACATCCAGCCAGTCGTAGCGCTCGGCAATGTCGTAGATGAACGGGACGGTCGCAAGTCCGCCGCCGATGGCGAACAGTCCGGTCTTGAAGAATTCCCAGATGAGGTGAAGAAGAGTGATAAGCATTACTTCTGCGCCCCCTTCTTCGAGGCTCTGCCCTTTATCGCCTCAATGACGATGCCGAGCGCTATCGCGCACGCGACAACGATTATCGGGCTTATCGGCAGCACGAGCAGCAGCGCGAGCGTGACGACGAACACGACTAAGCCGACCCAGTCCTTGACGCCCGCCTTGGTCATCTTTATCACCGCCTGAGCGATGAGCGCGCACACCACCGCGCGGATGCCGCCGAGCGCGTGGATGACATACTCGTTTTCAAAGAAGTTGGATATCAGCGCGGCGATGAGCGTTATCAGCACCACCGACGGCGAGATGACGCCGAGCGTCGCGATGATGCCGCCGGGCACTCCGTACAGCTTCTGCCCGATGAAGGTCGCGACGTTGACCGCGATAACGCCGGGCGTGCACTGACCGACGGCGTAGTAGTCCATCAGCTCCTCTTCGGTCACCCAGCCGTGTTTTTCCACAACCTCGCGCTGAAGCAGGGGCAGCATGGCGTATCCTCCGCCAAAGGTAAAGCCGCCTATTCGCGCGAAAGTGAGAAAGAGACGCAGGTAGTTCTTCAGCATCATTATCCCCCTTGAAGTAAGAACTCGTACATATAAAATACTAACACGCCGCCGCGCCGAAAGCAAGTAAAAAAACGGTAAACTCGCCTTGACAACCCGTCCGATTTGGTTTAATCTGGGGATGGCAGACAAGCCATGAGCGGGAGGGGAAAATATGAGCTGTTTTCTCGGCATTGACCTTGGCACGAGTGGACTTAAAAGCGTGCTCATCGACGAAAAGGGCGCGGTCCTCGCGTCGGCGACGGTGGAGTATCCGCTCTATCAGCCGCAGAACGGATGGGCAGAGCAGGACGCGGACGACTGGATAGCGGCGGCGAAGGCCTCGATACACACCGTTCTCGGCGACGCGGGAATGTCCGCCGAGTCGGTCGCGTGCGTGGGTCTTACCGGTCAGATGCACGGACTTGTGCTGCTCGACGAGCGTGACCGTCCGATACGCCGCGCGATACTCTGGTGCGACGGTCGCAGCGCCGCCGAGTGCGACGAGATGACCGCTCGCGCGGGAGGTCGGGACAAGCTCATCGCGCACTGCGCGAATCCGGCGATAGCGGGATTTACCGCGTCAAAGACGCTGTGGGTGCGGAACAACGAGCCTGAAAACTGGTCGAAAGCGCGCAAAATGCTGCTTCCGAAGGACTATCTGCGCTTCCGCATGACCGGAGAGTACGCGTCGGACGCGTCGGACGCGAGCGGGATGCAGCTTTACGACGTGGCGCATCGCCGCTGGTCGGACGAGTTGCTCGCCGCGTTTGAGATAGACAGGTCGATGCTTCCTGACGTGTTTGAGAGTCCGGAGGTATGCGGTAGAATAACGGCGAGCGCCGCGGCGGAGTTCGGGCTTCGCGCCGGAACGCCGGTGGTGGCTGGAGCGGGGGACAACGCAGCGTCCGCCGTGGGAATGGGCGCCGTCCGCGAGGGCGAGGCGTTCGTGTCGATAGGCAGCTCGGGCGTGGTGTACGCCCACAGCAAACTGCCTGCGCTCGATCCGCTCGGACGCGCGCACACGTTTTGCAGCTCGGTGCCCGGAGAGTGGCACATGATGGGAGTGACACAGGGCGCGGGACTGTCGCTGAAGTGGTTCAAGGACACGCTGTGCGGCGGACTTGTCGCCGAGGCAAAGACCTCGGGGAGGAGCGTCTACGCGATGCTCGACGAACTCGCCGCCGCGTCGCCGATAGGCTCCAACCGCCTGATATTCCTGCCCTACCTGATGGGCGAGCGTACGCCGCACCTCGATCCGCTGGCGCGCGGCGCGTTTGTCGGACTGTCCGCGTCGCACACGCTCGGCGATATGGCGCGCGCGGTGATGGAGGGCGTCGCTTTCTCGCTTGCCGACTGCCTCGGGGTGCTCGGCGAGGCGGGAGTGCGTCCGAAGTCGCTGGTCGCGGTCGGAGGAGGCGGAACGAGCGCGCTCTGGCGCGAAATAATATGCAATGTGCTGAATACCGAGGTAGAGCTGTCGCCGACCGCCGCCGAGGGTGCGGCATATGGGGCGGCAGTCCTTGCGGCAGTAGGCGGCGGAGCGTTCGGAAGCGTTGTCGAAGCCTGCTCGGCGCTGACCGATCGCTCGCCGGAGTGCAGCCCCGAAACCGACCGCGCCGCAAGGTATGCGGAGGTGTACGGGATATACCGCGCACTCTATCCGGCAATGCGTGAAAATCTTCACAAACTTGCCGAAATTTAGAAGTTTCTACAAAATTTGTTCTCGCTCTTGAAAATCGCGCGCTTTCAACATATAATATAAGTTGTGCCGATTTGCATCGGTTTATTGCGGTAGAAGGGATGTGTTTTATGAACGCGGCGGAAAAGCAGCGTCTCGAGGCGATCGCCTGCCGGATACGGATGGGCGTGATAGAGAGCACATACGCGGCAAAGTGCGGGCACCCCGGCGGAAGCCTGTCGTCAGCCGACCTTATGACCTATCTGTACTTCTGCGAGATGGACGTTCGACCGAACGAGCCGGAGTGGTCGGAGCGCGACCGTTTCGTGCTGTCAAAGGGACACGCCGCTCCGGTGCTGTACGCGGCACTGGCGGAGCGCGGATTCTTCCCGCACGAGGACCTGAAGTCGCTGCGCCGGATAGGCAGCCACCTTCAGGGACATCCGGCGCTCGGCAAGACCCCGGGCGTGGATATGTCCACCGGAAGCCTCGGACAGGGCGTTTCGGCGGCGGTGGGAATGGCGCTCGGCGGCAAGCTCGGACACCGCGACTTCCGCGTCTACACGCTGCTTGGCGACGGCGAGATAGCCGAGGGCCAGTGCTGGGAGGCGATGATGAGCGCCGCGCACTACAAGCTGGACAATCTGGTCGTTATCGTCGACTTCAACGGATTGCAGATAGACGGACGGGTCACCGACGTCATGAACTCGCAGCCGCTTGACGAGAAGATGCGCGCGTTCGGTCTGTTCACACAGGTGATAGACGGACACGATTTTGGTGCGATAGAGAACGCTCTGGAGCGGGCAAAACTCGAGAAGAGCCGCCCGAGCGGGATAATAATGAACACGGTCAAGGGCCGCGGCGTGAGCTTCATGGAGGACAAGGCGGAGTGGCACGGCAAGGCGACCGGCACCGAGGACTATGAACGGGCGATGAGCGAGCTTCGCGCTAAGCTGAGCCTGATAAACGGGGGGGTGCGCTGAAATGGCTGAAAAGAAGGCGGCTACCCGCGACGGATACGGCAAGGCGCTTGCCGAGCTGGGACACATCCACGACGACATCGTGGTGCTGGTGGCGGATCTTGCCGAGACCTGCCGCACGGCGTACTTCGCAAAGGAGTTTCCCGAGCGCCACTTCAATTTCGGCATAGCCGAGGCGAACATGATGTCCGCTGCGGCGGGACTTGCGACGGTCGGCTACACGCCGTTTGCGTCCAGCTTCGCGATGTTCGCGGCGGGCCGCGCGTTCGAGCAGGTGCGCAACTCGATAGGCTATCCCGCGCTGAACGTCAAGATAGGTGCGTCGCACGCTGGACTGAGCGTGGGCGAGGACGGCGCGAGCCATCAGTGCTGCGAGGACATCGCGCTCATGCGCGCGATACCCGGCATGACGATAATCAATCCCTGCGACGAGCCGGAGGCGCGCGCCGCGGTCGTCGCCGCATACGAGCACAAAGGCCCGGTGTACATCCGCACCAGTCGGTTCGCGACGCCGGTCGTCAGCGAGGGCAGAAAGTTCGAGCTTGGCAAGGGTGTTCAGCTGCGCGACGGCAGCGACATCACGATAGTGGCGACCGGCATAATGGTCGCCGAGGCACTCGAAGCCGCCGCCGCGCTCGCGAGTGCGGGCATCGACGCGCGGGTGATAAACATCCACACGATAAAGCCGCTGGACGGCGATATACTTGCCGCCGCCGCGCGCGAGACGAAGGGCATCATCACCGTTGAGGAGCACAGCGTGGTCGGAGGACTCGGCGAGGCGGTCTGCTCGTTTATCGCCGAAAACTGTCCCGCCCGCGTCCGCCGCATCGGAGTGCAGGATGTGTTCGGATGCTCTGGTCCCGCAGCCGAGGTGCTGAAATACTTCGGGCTGTCGGCGGAGAACATCGCAGCCGTGGCGCGCGATATGCTTGGCAGGTAACGAAAAAACGGATACAAAAAAAGAGGAAGCCGAGGCTTCCTCTTTTTCTTTTCGATTTTTACTTGCTCAGCCGATAGACGGTTGTGGTGTTATACACCTCGCCCGGACGGAGCACGCAGCTCGGGAAGGCGGGCTGGTTCGGCGCGTCGGGGAACACCTGCGTCTCAAGGCAGAGCGCCGCGTACTGTTTGATAAGCCCGCCTCGTCCGACGAGAGGCGAATTTGCGAGCTGACAGCCGCAGTAGAGCTGCACGCCCGGCTGATCGGTGAAGCACTCGAGCTTCACACCCTCGGGCGAGCGCACGGTTGCGGCGAGGTGCATGTCCGGCGTGCGCGCGTCGGTTAGGACATAGCAGTGGTCATAGCCGCGGGTGGGCTTCAGGTAGTCGTCGGACATCCGCTCGCCAGCGACCACGCCGCCGCGCAGATCCATCACCGTACCGCTTACGTCGGCGAGCTTTCCGGTGGGTATCGAGCCTGCGCCGGTCTCGACAAAGCGGTCGGCGGGGATGGTCACCTCACAGCCGAGTATGTCCTCGCAGCCGAGGTTGAAATACGAGTGGTTGGTGAGATTAAGTATCGTGGGCGCGTCGGTGCTTGCCATGTAGTGAAGCATGAGCGTGCCGTCCGCGCGAAGCTCATATCGGAGCATCACGCTGAGCATTCCGGGATAGTTCTCCTCGCCGTCGGGGGATATGTAGCGCAGCGTGACCGCGTAGTCGCTGTCCGGCACCGCCATCCAGAGACGCTTCTCAAAGCCTACGTTTCCGCCGTGCAGATGCACCGTCGGGCTTTCGTTGCAGTTCAGCCGATATTCGGCGCCGTCGAGCGTGAAGCGGCCGTTCGCGATGCGGTTTGCGAATCTGCCTATCGTCGCGCCTATCGAGCCGCACTTGCCGAGGTAGAAGCCGAGATCGTCGCTGCCGAGCACCACGCTTCCGATGTTGTCCGAGCCGAAGTCGACGAGCGTCGCGCCGAAATCGCTCACCTTTGCGAAATACTTTCCCGCGCGAAGCTCGTATATGTGCGCGGTACCGAACGGGCACTCGCCCCAATCCCTTGTTGTCATTGCCGAAAGTCCTCCTTTTTTATAACTTGTATCCTGCCTTGATTATACATCCTGACCGTGATATAATCAACCCAAAGCACACAAAATTATCCATGGAGGCACAGATGAAAGCGGAGATAACACAGCAGAGACAATACCTGCACAACCCCGCGCCGTCGCTCGCGCTGAAGCTGGACATCGAGCCGGCGCCGACGTCGGCAGCGGTCGAGGCGGCGATACGCGCGGTGGTGGCGCACCATCCACTGCTCGGATGCGCTGCGCCGATGGCGACCGGAGGCGCGGCGTACTTCATAACGACGAGCGAGCCGGGGTACACCGTATACTCGGCGGAGCTGGAGAGCGAGGACGACTGGCTGGACGTTGCGAACGACTCGCAGCGCGACCCGTTTGACATGGAGGGCGGCGAGCTTGTACGCTTTTTCATCCTTGAGGGGAAGGGAAAGACGCAGCTCGTCATCTGCCTGCACCGCATCGTCGGCGACGCGAGCTGTCTTTTGTCGATAGCGCGCGGAGTGATCGCCGAGCTGAACGTGCCGGGAAGTCTCGGCGATCCGCTTGGCTATCACGCGCCCGAGCCGCTGCCGAAGGTGAAGATACCGATGATGACCCGCACGATGGGCAAGATGATGAACAAGCGCTGGACGCAGACAGGCAAGGCGATGCGCCGCGAGGACTACGTTCTGCTTCTCGACGCGTACTGGGAGCGTCCGAGCGGTATCGAGGCGCACGTTTTCACCGCCGAGGCCACCGCAAAGCTCGCCGGGCTTGCGCGCGAAAAGAACGCGGGACTGGGCGCGCTTGTGTCCGCCGCGCTGATACTTTCGCAGCAGGAGTCGGGCGAGGCGGGATACGCGCGTGCGATGCGTCCGGACGGCCGCGCCGACGACATGGGCGACTACGAGCGGAACGCGACCTTCCGATTCGACCTCTCAAACGTCCTGCCGCTGTTCGACTGCGCGGGGCAGATAGCGGACACTGCCGCCGCGAAGTTTGCGGATGCCGAGGAGCGCATCCAGACGCTCGCGTTCATGGAGACGCTCGAGCCGACGATAATCGACGCGGCGTACTATGCGGCGTTCGGAGGCTATCCAGACCTGATGGCGGCGCAGGCACGCGATATGTTCGGCATAAACGGCTCGCGCGAGTTCAATCTGACCGACCTCGGCTCGGCGGACGGAGCGACCGACGGTCGATGGCGCGCCGAAAACGTGCGCTTCCTGCCGCAGCTCAACCCGACGGCGAAGATGTCGGTAGGCATGGTGATAAGCGGCGGACGGCTGGCGGTGGCGGCGCAGTTTGCGGAGGAGGACGGCGACGAGGTGCGCGATAACTTCCTCGACGCGATGGCACGGCTTGAGGAAGCCGCGCAGGAGTAAGCGTTCAAATTATTTATGAATTTTTCACAAATTTGCCGCCGAAACGACTTGCAGTAACGGCGGATTTGTGGTAAGATACAGTTAGAACGACCCAACAATTTTCGAGGGGGTAATTCCAATGGTAAAGGTCATAATGGGACCGAAGGGAACCGGCAAAACTCAGAAGGTCATAGAGTTCGTCAACGCGGCGGTTGAAAACGAAAAGGGCAGCGTTATCTGCATCGAGCGCGGCAAGCGTCTGACCTACGACGTCAACTACAAGGCGCGTCTTATAGATATAGCGCACTATCCGGTGGGCAGCTACGAGTCGCTCAAGGGCTTCATCTCCGGACTGTACGCGGGCAACTACGACACCACCCACGTCGTCATCGACAGCCTGTACAAGATAGTGGACGACAGCTCGGCGGAGGACGCCGGCACCTTCCTCGAGTGGCTGGACGGCTTCAGCACCGAAAACGGTGTGCAGTTCACCGTTATGATAAGCGCGGCGGCGGAGGGCGTGCCCACGTCGGTATCCAAGTTCTTTTAATGGATAGGAAAAGCGAGCTTATCGAGCTGATGGTGCGCGCGGGCGTGCTCACCTTCGGCGATTTCACGACCAAAAGCGGACGCAAGACGCCCTACTTCGTCAACACCGGCAACTTCAAGACCGGCGCGCAGATGGCGGCGCTCGGCGACCTCTACGCCCGCACGATATACGAGGATTTCGGCACCGATTTCGACGCGCTGTACGGCCCCGCGTACAAGGGGATTCCGCTTGTCGCCGCGGCGTCGGCGTCGCTCTATCGCCTTTACGGTGTGGACAAGCCCTACTTCTTCAACCGCAAGGAGGCGAAGGACCACGGCGAGGGCGGCTCGCTCATCGGCTACAAGCCGAAGGACGGCGACCGCATCGTTATCGTCGAGGACGTGGTCACGGCGGGAACGGCTGTCCGCGAGAGCGCCGAGCTGCTCGGTTCGATAGCCGACCTCAAGCCCGCCGCGCTCATCGTGTCCATCGACCGCCGCGAGCGCGGTCAGGGGGACAAGGCGGCGCTGGACGAGCTGGAGGACGAGTTCGGACTGAAGGTTTGCCCGATCGCCACCGTGTACGACGTCATAGACAAGCTGCACGGGCGCGAGGTCGACGGCAGGGTGCTCATCGACGACGAGATGAAGTCGAAGATGGAGGCATATCTGGCGCAGTACGGCGCGCGGTAAACTGTGTAATCAAAAACTCCCGATAGTCGAAACTATCGGGAGTTTTTTCGTTTGGGTCATCGGGTCGCTCAGCTCTCAGGGTCCTCCACCTTGCTGCCCATGAACAGCCGCTCGAGCAGTCGGGAGTAGATGTCGCCGAATCCCAGCCGCTCGACATCCTCGGTCGCGACGATGGGTATGCGGCACAGCTCCTCGCCGCCCGCGCGGACTATCATCTCGCCGAGTGCGTCGCCTGCCGTGACCGGAGCCTCGATCTCCTCCGGCAGCACCGCCTCGTGCTCAAGTGACGACAGCTGCGCGCGCTCGACCAGCATCTTGCTTCCACCCTCCGGCGAGACTGACACGCACTCCGCCTTGCCCATCTTCACAGGTATCGGAGCGAGCGCGTCCCCGCCGGTGCTCAGGTCGGCGAGCGCGTAGTTTGCAAAGCCATAGTCGAGCAGCTGCTTTGCCGCCTCAAACCGCTCCGCCGAGCTGGGACCCTTCAGTATCGCGCAGACAAGCTCCATGCCGTCCCGCTCGGCGGTCGCCGAAAGGCAGTGCCCCGCCGTGGAGGTGTACCCGGTCTTGAGTCCGGTTATGCCGGTGTACGACCGCACGAGCTTATTGGTGTTCGCGAGCTGGAAGTCGCCGCCGCGCACGCTGTCCATCCATATGGTGGTATACTGCTTGATGTCGGGATATTCAAGCAGCAGCGCGCGGCTCATCAGCGCTATGTCGTAGGCGCTGGTGACGTGTCCCTCGACATCCAGACCGCAGGCGTTTTTCCACGTCGAGTCGTTCATTCCAAGCTCCTTTGCGCGCGTGTTCATCATCGCGACGAAGCTCTCCTCGCTGCCCGCGACGTGTTCGGCAAGCGCGACGATAGCGTCGTTTGCCGAGCCGAGCACCACGCTTTTCAGCATATCGCGGACCGACATCTGCTCGCCCGGTTCGAGGTATATCTGGCTTCCGCCCATCGACGCCGCGTGGTCCGAGCAGGTCACCATGTCGTCAAGCGACAGACGACCGTCGTTCAGCGCCTCGCAGATGATGAGCAGGCTCATCACCTTTGTCACCGACGCGGGAGGCATTGCCTCGTGCGCGTTCTGCTCGTACAGAACCTGTCCGGTCTCCTTTTCCATCAGCACGGCGGCTGCGGAGGAGACGGTCGGTCCCTGCGGCACGGCGGCGGTCGACTTTGTCGGAACGACGAGCGTCGCGCAGGCGAGAATGCCGCATATCAGTATCTTCAAACTACGTTTCATAAATTTTTCCGTCCTTTCAGTAAAGAAAAAGCTCCACATCCATTAAGATGTGGAGCGTCGGAAAAATTATTCTCGAATTCAGTCGCCGATGATGACGTTTTTGATAAGCTCGGCAAACTTTGCCGCGTCGGCGTCGGTGCCGTGAAGCTGGACGAGCACCGGCTTTGTCGGGTCGAGGCTGAACATTCCGAGCAGCGACTTCGCGTCGACGACATATCTGCCGGACACCACGTCGATGTCGCAGGGCAGAGAGCTTGCCGAGCGGACGAATTCCTTGACGTCGTTTATCGAGTTGAGAAGCACTTTGAATTCTTTCATCGAAATCATCCTTTCCTGTTGAAGCGGCGGTCGCCTATGTGCTATAATCGTAGTTGTTCGTTGCTGTCCAAAAGACACTTCTCTCTACGCCTACTATTATATAGGCGGCGCGGGAGTATTGCAATCGGAAGGACGCACAAACTTTCGTCGCCTTTTACGGAAACTTTGTGGGATTTTGCCGCACTTCGTGAAAACTTTAACGCAAGGAACGATATTCAATGAAAATTGCCTATATTACCCTCGGATGCAAGGTAAATCAATACGAAACACAGGCGATACAGCAGATGCTCGAATCGGCGGGACATGCCACCGTCGAAGTCTCCGACGCGGACGCGGTAGTTGTCAACACCTGCGCCGTGACCGCCGAGAGCGCGCGAAAGAGCCGTCAGGCGGCGCGTCGGGCGAGGAAGTCCAACCCGAACGTGAGGCTTATTGTCTGCGGATGCGCGTCACAGGCGGACGCGGAGAGTATGCGCGCGCTGGGGGCGGACTATGTCGGCGGCGCGGGCGAGCGCACGGCGATAGTCGAATACATAAGCTCGCTTGCGGCGGGGGAGACGGCGGTCGGCGAGTGCTTGCCATCGCCGCGCGAGCGCACCGTCATCGAGCGACTGCCCGCCGGTGCGTTCGACGGCCACGCCCGCGCCTATCTCAAGGTGCAGGACGGCTGCGGAAACTTCTGTTCCTACTGCATCATACCCTATCTGCGCGGACCGGTGAGGTCGCTTCCGCCGACCGAGGCCGCGTCGATGGCAAAAACGCTTGCGGACGGCGGCTACCGCGAGATAGTGCTCACCGGCATCGAGGTGTCCAGCTACGGCGAGGACATCGGCGCGAGCTTTGCCGAACTAGTGGAGGCGGTCGCGCACGCCGCGTACCCCGCGCGGATACGCCTCGGTTCGATAGAGCCGAGCCGGATGGATGAGGACACGATACGGCGGCTCGCCGCGCTTGAAAACCTCTGCCCGCACTTCCATCTGTCGCTGCAAAGCGGCAGCGCGGGGGTGCTGAAGCGGATGAACCGCAAGTACACGCCGGACGAGTACGCCGCGGTCGCGGAGGACCTGCGCAGATACTTCGACGACCCCGCGCTCACCACCGACCTGATAGTCGGCTTTCCCGGCGAGACCGAGCGGGAGCACGCCGAGTCGCTCAAGTTCCTGCGCCGCATAGGCTTCGCGGCGGTGCACGTCTTTCCATACTCCAAGCGGGAGGGCACGGCGGCGGCGCATATGTCGGGTCATCTCGAAAACGCGGTCAAGGAGCACCGCGCGCACGAGGCGGCATCGGTCGCGGGCGAGTGCCGACGCGCGTATCTCGAACGCCAGGTCGGGCGGACGCTCTCGGTGCTGTTCGAGAGCGACGGCGGCGGTCACAGCGAAAACTACCTCGAAGTCGCGGCGGACGGCACGCGCGGCGAGATAAAGCCGGTTCGGATAACAGCGGTGGGCGAGGACGGTGTGCTCGTCGGAGAGGTGACGAATGCCTGAATTCATCGAAAAGTTTCTAAATATGGGAGTGCCCGCCTGGATAGCCGCGATAGTGTGCGTGGCGGTTTGGAATATCTCCGCGTATGTCGTCACGGTGCTTGACAAGCGAGCCGCGCAGCAGCACCGTCGACGCGTTCCCGAGCGGAGGTTCATCTTTTTCGCGGCGACGCTCGGCGGGATAGGCGTGCTCGTCGGATTCTACACGGCGCGCCACAAGACGCGAAAGCCATATCTGCTTGTCGGCGTGTGGACGCTGACGATAATTTGGGCGACAGTCGCCGTCGGTTTGGCGCTGATGCGGCTATTTTGATATTGCATTTTGTATGAATTTGGGCTACAATAATGGCGTAACCTGAAAATGGGAGGAATTGAGGTTTATGATACGCACAGATATATCCAACGTCTATCCGTTTGTTGACAAATCGAAGGTCGACGCGCTTGCCGCCGAGCTGAAGGCGGCGCACGAGCTGCTTGAGGCGGGCACCGGCGAGGGAAACGACTTTCTTGGCTGGCTGCGTCTTCCCGAGAACTATGACAAGGAGGAGTTCGCGCGCATAAAGAAGGCGGCGGCGAAGATCCGGAGCGACTCGAAGGCGCTGGTCGTCATAGGTATCGGCGGCAGCTATCTCGGCGCGCGAGCCGCGATAGAGTTTCTGAAGAGCCCCAACTACAATATGCTCAACAAGTCCACTCCCGACATATACTTCGCGGGCAACAACATCTCCGCGAACGCCGTCGAGGAGATAATCGAGATGATAGGCGACCGCGACTTCTCGATAAACGTCATATCCAAGTCGGGCACGACCACCGAGCCGGCTATCGCGTTCCGCGTGTTCAAGGCGCTCATCGAGAAGAAGTACGGCAAGGAGGGCGCGAAGGGACGCATCTACGCCACCACCGACGCCGCGAAGGGCGCGCTCAAGAACCTCGCCACCGTCGAGGGCTACGAGACCTTCGTTGTGCCGGACAATATTGGCGGACGCTTCTCGGTGCTCAGCGCGGTCGGACTTCTGCCGATGGCAGCGGCAGGCATCGACATCGACGCCGTGATGGCGGGCGCCGCCTCCGCGATGAAGGAGTTCGGCGCGAAGAACATGGATAACCCGGTCTGGCAGTATGCCGCCGCCCGCAACGCGCTCTATCGCGACGGCAAGACCACCGAGATACTCGCGTGCTACGAGCCGGCGTTCCGCTTTATGGCGGAGTGGTGGAAGCAGCTGTACGGCGAGAGCGAGGGCAAGGATTCCAAGGGCATATTCCCGGCGTCCTGCGACTTCACCGCCGACCTGCACTCGATGGGTCAGTACATTCAGCAGGGTCTGCGCAACCTGATGGAGACGGTCGTCAAGATCGAAAATCCGAAGGGCAATGTCGTCATTGAGGCGACCGAGGAGAACGTGGACGGTCTGAACTTCCTCGCCGGACGCGATATGCACTTTGTCAACGAGCAGGCGCGCCGCGGAGTCGCGCTCGCGCACGTCGACGGCGGAGTGCCGAACATCCTCGTCACGATGGATAAGGTGGACGAGAAGAACTACGGCGAGCTTATCTACTTCTTCGAGCTGGCGTGCGGCATCAGCGGCTATATGCTGAAGGTCAATCCGTTCAACCAGCCGGGCGTTGAGGCGTACAAGAAGAATATGTTCGCGCTGCTTGGCAAGCCGGGCTATGAGGAGCTTGGCGCGGAGCTGGCAAAGCGTCTGTAAGCAAAAACTTCAAACGGAGCGGGAGGAGGATGAGCGTATGCGGCGTTATTTCAGACTGTCGGCGCTCATAACAGCGGCGGCGCTGCTCCTTCCGCTCCTTTTTTCTGCTCCGGCATCGGCAAGGACTACCGCCGAACCGATGCTCGCGGCGGGCAACTATCACGCGCTCGAGCTGGAGGCGGACGGCAGCGTGCTGTCATGGGGATCGAACCGATACGGGCAGCTCGGCGACGGCAGCACCGAGTCGCGCGCGCTTCCGACCGAGGTGATGGCTGACGCGGTGCAGATCGCCGCGGGAAGCTGGTCGAGCTATGCGCTCTCAGCGGACGGCACGCTCTATTCGTGGGGTTCGGGCGAGCAGGGACAGCTCGGACTGGGCGACAGCCAAAACCGCGCCGAGCCGACACGCGTGACCGACGGCGTAAAACGCGTGGCTGCGGCGCTCAACCGAGCCTACGCGCTCGGCACCGACGGCACGCTGTACGCATGGGGCAACGCGTCCTGGGCGTATCCGGACGGCGAGCGTCTGACAAGGACGCCGCGCGCGGTCGCGACGGGAGCGGACGATGTGTTCTGCGGCGGCTCGACGACGCTCATCCTGCGCGGCTCGACGCTGTACGCGCTCGGCTCGGCGGCTAAGGGCAGCGTTCAAAACGGACGCGCGTCGGAGGTGCTCATCGCGTCGGATGTTGCGACGGCGGCGGCGACCACCTCCGAGATACTGTACATCGACAGCGCGGGCAGGCTGTACAGCTATACGAACGGCGTGTCCCGCCTGCTGCTGAGATCGATGAAGTCGGTGACTGCAAACGGCGGCAAGTTCGCGGCGATAAGCGCGACCGGCGTGCTGTACACATGGGGAGCGAACAGCTCCGGCGCGCTCGGGCTTGGGCATCGAAACAGTGTGAGCACCCCGACGGTCGCGCTGCACGGAGCGTCGGCGGTCGCGCTCGGAAGCGACTTCTCGGCCGCGCTGAAGCAGAACAGCGAGCTGTGGACCAGCGGCTCAAACGCCATGGATCAGCTCGCGGGAGGGCTTAACAAGCTCGATTACAACGCGTTTCATCAGGCGCGAGCGGGCGAATATTCACTCGGCGAGCTTGGCTACGGCGAATATCGGGTGCTGCTCGACGGCGAGCGCCTGGACTTTGACGTGTCGCCGATAAACCGTTCGGGGCGGATGCTTGTGCCGATGCGCGCGATATTCGAGGCACTCGGCGCCAGGGTCGACTGGGACGGCGCGACATCGACAGCCACCGCGACCAAAAACGGACGCACCGTTGCGGTCACGATAGGCTCGACTACCGCCTATGTCGACGGCGAGCCGGTCGAGCTGGACGCGCCCGCCGAGAAGATAGACTGGCGCACGCTCGTGCCGCTGCGATTTGTCGCGACGTCGCTCGGCGCGCGGGTGGACTACTGCGGAAGCGAGCGGCTGTGCGAGATACGCAGCGCCGACGCTCCGTCCGCCCCGAGCGCCGATGTGCTGTCCCGACTGTCCGCCGACATATCGGTCGCGCTGGACGGAGGCGCGCAGGGGAGCGCGAGCGGCGTGGTGGTGCATCCGAGCGGCTTGATAATAACCAACCGCCATGTCGCCGAGCGCGCGGGGAGCATCACCGTGACGATAGCCGGAAGGCGGTACTCGGCGTCTGTGCTGCATATTTCAAAGGAGCAGGATCTCGCGATACTGAAGGTGTCGGCGGGCGGGCTGTACGCGGCGGAGCTGTCGCCCACGCTGCCGAATGTCGGCGAGAAGCTGACCGTATACGACGGCTCCGCCGACACGTCGGTTAGCTGCACGGTGACCAGCCGAGGCTACGGCGGAGCGTCGCTGCTTGTGAGCGCGTCGCTTTCACCCGGCGCGAGCGGTTCGGGAGTGTACGACGCGCACGGCAGGCTTACGGGAATCGTGAGGGCGTCGGTGGGGACAAATCGCGTGGCGATACTGCCCGCGGTCGAGTTTGCCGAGGCGATAGACAGCGCGGTGTCGGCAGCCGGATTTTGATACATTTTTTGGAGGTTTTTTGAATGGAACGTAGGAGCGGAGCAAAAAATAAGGTAATATCGCTGCTGTTGTCGCTGATATTTCCGGCGGGATATCTGCTGTCGCAGGTGATAGTGGCGTTTATCGCGGCGTTCGGGATAGCGTTCGGCGCGATACTCGCCGGTGGTGGATTCGGCGTTTCGATGCCCGCGAACCTGACGCTGATAGTCACGGCGATAAGCGGCATCCTCACGGCGGCAGCGGCGGTGCTGACGATAAAACTTCGCCGCCAGAGCGTCAAGTTCGAGCTTCGTCTGCGGAACCCGGGCTTTGCGACGCTGGTGCTGGCGCTTATACTGGGCATCAATCTGAACATCGCAAGCTCGTCGATGCTCGCGATACTTCCGCTTCCCGACTGGATGGTGGACAGCTACAACGAGCAGGTCGGCGAGGCGCTGCTCTACGGAAGCTCGCCGGTGCTCATGGTGCTCGTTGTCGGCGTGATAGTGCCGATCGTGGAGGAGATATGCCTTCGCGCAATGCCGCTCAGAGCGCTGCGGCGCGCGTATCCGGCTGCGGTGGCTGCGGTCATCGGCGGCGCGATATTTGCGCTGATACACGGCAATCCGCTTCAGATACTCTACGTCCTGCCGGTCGGGATAATCTTCTGCTTTGTGTATGTCTGGACAGAGAGCGTTGTCGCGACGATGGCGCTGCACATCGGCTACAACGGATTTTCGGCGGTCATCACCGCGCTTTCTCCAAGCGATGTCGACACGTCCGCCGCCATGACAGGGGACATGACCGGACTGTATGTCGGCATGGCGATAGCTTTCACGGCGATAACGGCGGTGCTTATAGTGCTGATTCGACGCCACAGGGTGGTCATGGTGCCGGTGCGGAACGATTTTCCGCAGGATTCGTCTAATAACAGTACGCTGTAAAAGGGAGGATACGAAAAATGTCGCTTGTATCGGTGGTCGTTCCGGTATACAACGAGGAAGAACTGATAGAGTGGAGCCACGGCCGTCTCAAGGAGACGATGGATTCCGCGGGTGTGGATTATGAGCTGATATTTGTCAACGACGGCAGCCGCGACCGCTCGCCCGAGCTGCTGCGCTCGATATGCGAGAGCGACCCGCGCTCGAAGATGCTGAGCTTTTCGCGAAACTTCGGACACCAGTGCGCGATATCGGCGGGTATGCGCGAGTCGAAGGGGGACGCGGTCGTGGTCATCGACGCCGATCTTCAGGACCCGCCGGAGGTCATCCTCGCGATGATAGAGAAGTGGCGCGAGGGCTACGACGTGGTCTACGGCAAGCGCGGCAAACGCAAGGGGGAGACCGCGTTCAAGCTGCTCACCGCAAAGATATTCTATCGCGTGCTGGACAGCCTCACGACGGTGGACATCCCGGTGGATACCGGCGACTTCCGCCTGCTCAGCCGCCGTGTGTGCGATGTGATGAACTCGCTTCCCGAGCACAATCGCTACATCCGAGGACTGGTGAGCTGGGTCGGATTCAAGCAGTGCGCGGTCGAGTATATACGCGAGGAGCGTACGGCGGGCGAGACCAAGTACACGCTGAAGAAGATGATTCGGCTCGCGACCGACGGCATCGTATCCTTCTCGTACAAGCCGCTGATGTTCGCCGCGGGATTTGGCATATTCACCGCCGCCGCGAGCGCCATATACCTTGTGGTCGCGCTGATACTCGACCTCTGCGGCGTGTGGGCGATAAACGGACTGTACTACATCGGCGGATTCATCCTGCTGGCGCTGGGATTTCTGATGATAGCCCTCGGCATCGTCGGACGGTATCTTGGACAGATGCTTGACGAGGCGCGCGGGCGTCCGTACTACATCATTGCGGAGAAGGTGGGCTTCGATGACTGACCGCGAGCTTGTGCAGCGTGCGCTGGATAACCGCAAAAACGCCTATGCGCCCTACTCGAAGTTTCAGGTGGGCGCGGCGCTCATCTGCGCGGACGGCAGGGTGTTTGACGGCTGCAACGTGGAGTGTGGCAGCTACGGCGCGACGATATGCGCCGAGCGCACGGCGTTTGTCAGCGCGATAGCCGCGGGAGAGCGCGAGTTTTCGACGCTTGCGGTGTCGTCGAGCGGAGACGGCTTCTGTATGCCCTGCGGTATCTGCCGACAGTTCATCTTTGAGCTTGCGCCGAACCTCCGCGTGCTCTGCGCGAACCCCAAGGGCGAGTGGCGGGAATATTCGCGCGATGACCTGCTTCCGCACGCGTTCGAGCTGTAACGGAAGAAAATAGGGTAGCCACAACTATTACTTGACCCATACGACAAAATATGCTACAATATGTTGGATAGCTGATGGCAATGAACTACTACTGGAGGCGGACTAATGGCAGTTGAAAAGCGACAGCGCGACAGGCGCTACGAGGATTACATGACAAATCGCATCCTCGCGATTTTTACATATGCGTTCCTGCTGATACTCGGGCTGATGTTCTCGTACCGCATGTACTCGAGCATAGATACGATGTTTACCATACAGAAGGTTCTGTATGTTGTCGCTGCGATAGCGGCGGCGGGAACGGTCGCGTCGATAATATGGGAGCTTGTCGGAGAAAAGCGCGAGTTCAAGGTCGTCTGCGGGCGCAATCTGGCGATGGCCTGCGCGATACTCGCGATATGCGCGTTCTGCGGCGCGTACTTCACGTCGAGCGGCATCCGCATGATGTATGTGTTCGTGCCGCTTGTCTGCGCGCTCATCCTGGTGTACCTGCTCTATCCGCGTGACTTCTTCTTCACCGCGCTTGTCACGGCGTGCGCGGCGGTGCTGCTGTGGTACATGAGCCGCGCGACCGGCGCGGGATTCATATGGGTTCGCGGCGTCAAGGCGGGCAAGGTGCTCTACGGCACGATACTCGCGGTGCTCCTCCTCGCGGCGTATGTCGTGGGACTGCTGAAGCTGAGAAAGTCGAACGGCGTGCTCAAACTGAAGAACGGCGAGCGTGAGGTGTTCCCCAAGGGTGCGCACTATCTCCTGTCGCTTGTCACGGCGGGAGTGACCGCGCTTGCGGTGCTCGTCGGATTCATCGGCGGCGGCACGGCGGCGTACTATCTGGTGTTTGGAATGGTGGCGTATCTGTTCGTCCTTGCCGTGTATTATACGGTCAAGATGATGTGAGGCGATAAAGAGAGAAAAAGACTCGGAGCAGAGGCTCCGAGTCTTTTTGTTTTGCCAATAAGCTATCAGAACAGCCCGACGATGTTGCCCTCGGCATCGAGGTCGATGTTCTCCGCCGCGGGGACCTTGGGCAGGCCGGGCATGGTCATGATGTCGCCCGCGTAGGCGACCACAAATCCCGCACCCGCGCTGAGCCGTGCGTCGCGTATCGTGACCTCGAAGCCCTCCGGCGCTGCGAGCAGCTTCGGATTGTCCGAGAACGAATACTGCGTCTTTGCGATGCAGACCGGAAGGTCGCCGTAGCCCGACTTCTGGAGGTTGTTCAGTATGCGCGACGCCGCCGGGGCAAAGTTCACGCCTGCGCCACGGTACACGCGCTTTACGACCGCCTTTATCTTGTCCTTGAGCTTCATGTCGTCGGGGTAGCAGTAGGTCAGGTCGCTCTTTCCCTCGTCGCACAGCCGCACGACTTCGCTCGCAAGCTCGGTGCCGCCCGCGCCGCCGTCCGCCCATATCGTGACCGGGATCGCCTTGACGCCGCACTGCTCGGCGAGCTTTTTAACCAGCGCGACCTCCTCGTCGGTGTCGGTAGTAAAGCGATTTATCGCGACGACCGCGCTGAGGTTGTACACCTCGGTTATGTTGCGGATGTGGCGCTCGAGGTTGGCAAAACCCGCCTCCAGAGCCGCGAGGTCGTCTCCGCCGCCGTGGTGCTTCATCGCGCGTATCGTGGCGACGATGACGCACGCGTCCGGCTTGAGACCCGCCATGCGGCACTTTATGTCGAGAAATTTTTCCGCGCCGAGGTCCGCGCCGAAGCCCGCCTCGGTGATGGTGTACTCGCCGACCTTCATCGCGAGCTTTGTCGCGGACACGCTGTTGCAGCCGTGCGCGATGTTGGCAAACGGGCCGCCGTGAACGATGGCGGGCGTGTGCTCGAGCGTCTGCACAAGATTGGGGGACAGCGCGTCGCGAAGCAGCGCAGCCATCGCGCCCTGCGCCTTGAGATCGCCCGCTGTGACCGGCTTGCCGTCGTACGTCTCGCCGATGACGATGCGCGCGCAGCGAGCCTTCAGGTCGTCAAGCGACGACGCGAGGCAGAACAGCGCCATGACCTCGGTCGCGACGGTTATCTGGAAGCCGTCCTCGCGCACAAAGCCGTTTGCCTTGCCGCCCATGCCGTCGACGACGAAGCGGAGCTGGCGGTCGTTCATGTCCACGCAGCGCTTCCAGGTTATGCGGCGCGGGTCGATGCCCAGCGCGTTGCCCTGGTAGATGTGGTTGTCTATCATCGCGGCGAGCAGATTGTTCGCGGCGGTTATCGCGTGGAGGTCGCCGGTGAAGTGGAGGTTTATGTCCTCCATCGGCACGACCTGCGAGTATCCGCCGCCAGCAGCGCCGCCCTTAACGCCGAACACCGGTCCGAGCGACGGCTCGCGCAGCGCCAGCACCGACTTTTTGCCGATGTGCCGAAGCGCGTCCGCCAGACCGACCGACACGGTGGTTTTGCCTTCGCCGGCGGGGGTGGGGGTGAGCGCGGTGACAAGCACCAGCTTGCCGTTCGGACGGCTCTCCACCTCGCGGAGGAAGGCGCGGTTCACCTTCGCCTTGTACTTGCCGTACAGCTCGAGCGACTCCTCGGGAATGCCGATGTCGGCTGCGATCTTGGTTATCGGTTCAAGTTTTGCCGCCTGGGCGATTTGGATGTCGGTGGGCATTTTGTTACCTCCTAAAATATATTCACCCCGGATCTGCAAGCAAATTCGGGGTAAGTGCCTTGTTACTCCGCAGCGATGCCGGACAGCATCCGCGCGGCGGTAAGCGTGTTCTTCAGCAGCATGACGCGGGTCATCGGACCTACGCCGCCGGGCACGGGCGTGATGTACCCCGCGACCTCGCCGACGCCCTCGGCGCAGTCGCCGACAAGCGAGCCGTCGGTCGCGGTGTTTATCGCGACATCTATCACGCACGCGCCGGGTTTGACCATGTCGGGCGTGATAATACCTATCTTACCGACCGCCGAGACAAGTATGTCCGCGCGTCGACAGACCTCCGCGAGATCTTTTGTGCGGCTGTGGCAGGTGGTGACCGTGCCGTTGCGGTGGAGCAGCAGCAGGCTCATCGGCTTGCCGACGATGTTCGACCGTCCGACCACCACGCACTCGCGTCCCTCCACCTCTATGCCGTACTCGTCGATAAGCGCCATCACGCCGGCGGGGGTGCAGGGGAGGAACGCGTAGTCGCCGCGCACTATCCTGCCCACGTTTATCGGGTGGAAGGCGTCGACGTCCTTTCGCGGGTCGATGAGGTCGAGAATCCGCCGCTCGTCGTATCCCTTGGGGAGCGGGAGCTGCACCAGCACGCCGTGGACGTCGTCGCGGGCGTTCAGCTCGGCGACGAGTGCCTCCAGCTTCTCCTGACCGGCGTCGGCGTCAAGCGCGAACTCAAGGCTCGTTATGCCGCACTTTTCGCAGTCCCTCTCCTTGTTTGTCACATAGACGCGGCTTGCGGGGTCGTCGCCCACGATAATCACCGCGAGAGTAGGCGTGACGCCGCGCTCGGCAAGCGTCGATACCTCGGCTTTAACTTCCTTGCGAAGCCGCTTTGCGGTCGCCTTTCCGTCGATAATGACAGCGCTCAAAGTTTGTCCTCCTCGGTTGGATCGGCAGGTTTTTCACCCTCGTCCTGCTCCTCGACCTCGGGCGGGTCAAAGGTTATCTCCGCCGAAGGCTCTATCGGCGCGGATGCCGAGCTGTCCACCATCGACTCGGTGCGGTTCTGGACGCTGTTCGCCGCCTTTTCAAGCACCTTGCGGGCCTGCTCGCGCTCAAACGCCTCGACCTGCATCTTGTTCGGGTCGGGCTTGCGGAGAAGTATCACGACGAGCAGAACGACGGCGACAAGCGCGCTCACCGCAGCGAGCAGTTGGCTCACGCGGATGCCGGTCGCGCCGACGTACAAGCTGTCAGTGCGCAGGCTCTCGATGAACATACGACCGATGCCGTACCACGCGATGTAGCAGAGCAGCACCTGACCGTCGAACTTGCGCTTTTTGGAGATGAAGTGGAGTATCACAAAGCCGACGAGATTCCACACGCTTTCATAGAGAAAGCAGGGGTGTGCGGTCGTCCAGCGTCCGTCCACAAACAGCTCCATGCGGAAGATGGAGTCGGTCGCCGCGCCGAAGGCCTCGCGGTTCATGAAGTTGCCCCAGCGCCCGATCGCCTGCGCGAGCGGGAAGCCTATCGCGGCGAGATCGAGCACCGCGAGCGGCTTTATCCCCTTTATCTTGGAGACAAGCGCGCCGCAGAGCAGTCCGCCGATTATGCCGCCGTATATCGCAAGTCCGCCCTTCCAGACATAGAGTATCTCAACGGGGTGCTCTAAATAATATGCCGCGTTATAGAACAGGCAGAAGTAGAGCCGCGCGCAGATTATGCCGACCGGCGCGGAGATTATCAGCACGTCGATGAGGTCGTCGCGCGTATAGCCGAACTTGTGACAGCGTTTCAGCGCGTAGACGACCGCGAGCAGGAAGCCCACCGCGATTATCACGCCGTACCACTTGATGCTGTGTCCGAATACGGTGAAGGGAAGGTCGGTGGGCGGGTCAAACTCAAGCCCAAATCCGGGGAAGCGTATCTCGGTATTCAAAAGGGATCACTCCTTAGTTGCGCATTTGCCAAAGTGTGGTATAATTGTATCACAGCAGGGCGGGGCTTGTCCAGTAAAACAAGCATAAAACCCACATATTTTGCGGTCATGACCGACAGATGAAAATTTTTCTTGACAAGCGCGGTTTTTGCGGCTATAATACATAGCGTACAAGGAAGCAGACCGTCTGCCGGTCTCACCTTGCCGTTCTTAGGAGACGGCGGGTCAATAGCGGCGTGAGTGGGGGAGAAGCCCCATTTTGCGCGCTTGTGGGCAGACGGAGATCGTCTGCTTTTTTGCGCCGAAAAGGCGCGTGCGTACTGCTTTCGGGCAGATAATTTTGGAGGTGTTTGACATCAGCAAGCAGGCTCATCAAATCAACGAGGAGATCCGCGACAAGGAAGTCCGTCTCATCGGAGCAAACGGCGAACAGCTCGGCGTTGTGCCGCTGCAAAAGGCGTTCGACGCAGCCGAGCAGGCAAATCTCGACCTGGTCAAGATAGCGCCGAAAGCCGTGCCGCCGGTCTGCCGCGTCATGGACTACGGCAAGTTCCGCTTCGAGCAGGCAAAGAAGGAGAAGGAGGCGCGCCGCAACCAGCGTGTCGTCGAGATAAAGGAGATACGTCTGTCGCTCAACATCGACACTCATGACATCGAGTTCAAGGCGAAGAGCGCGCGCAAGTTCCTGACCGACGGCAACAAGCTGAAGGTATCGCTTCGCTTCCGCGGTCGCGCCATTGCACACTCGCAGCTCGGTGAGGAGCAGCTCATGCGCTTTGCCGACGGCTTGAGCGACATCGCGTCGATCGAAAAGCCGCCGAAGCTCGAGGGCCGCAGCATGATGATGTTCCTCGCACCCAAGGCGCAGAAGCCCGAACCCAAAAAGGCAAAATCCGACTCGAAGCCGAAGGCTCAGCCGGAAGACGCAACACCTGAGACGGTCGAAGCCGTCGAAGAAGAAATCATTAAGGAAGAAGGTAAGGACAATGCCGAAGATTAAGTCGCACAGCGGCGCAAAGAAGCGCTTCAAGCTGACCGCTACCGGTAAAGTCAAGCGCAATCCCGCAAAGCACAACCACATCCTCAACAAGAAGACCACCAAGCTCAAGCGCTCGTTCCGCAAGCAGAAGTATGCGGATGTCAGCAACGAGGCGCAGATCAAGCGTCTCATCCCCTACGCATAAGGCACAACAAAAAACGCATACGTCCCATCGGGACAGCTTGTAATGAAAGGACGAGATTAAAATGGCACGAGTTAAAGGCGCGATGATGACGCGCAAGCGCAGAAACAAGGTTCTCAAGCTCGCAAAGGGCTACTTCGGCGCAAAGTCGAAGCATTTCAAGATGGCAAAAGAGGCGGTCATCAAGTCCGGTCAGTACGCGTACATCGGACGCCGTCTCAAGAAGCGCGACTTCCGTCGCCTGTGGATCACCCGCATCAGCGCTGCCGCGAAGACCTGCGGCATGAACTACTCGACGTTCATGCACGGACTCAAGGTCGCCGGCATCGACATGAACCGCAAGATGCTCAGCGAGCTTGCGATAAGCGACATGACCGCTTTCAAGGCGCTCGCCGAGACTGCGAAGAACGCGAAGTAACAGCGACATAGAAGAAGGGGACTCGCTCCCCTTCTTTTGCTATTTTTCGGGGAGGAGAGTGCAGAATGGGGATAGTCTACAAAAACGAGATAACGCACGAGGACGCGAACGCAATACGGGCATCGGTCGGTTTTCGGCGGATACATCCCGAGCAGTTGGCGGCGAGCCTCGACGGAAGCGCTTTCGTCGTCGCGGCATACGACGGACAGCGTGCCGTCGGCATGGCCCGTCTGATATGGGACGGCGGTTCGGTGGCGCTGATACACGACATGATCGTCGCGCCGGAATACAGAGGCATCGAATCGGAGCTGATAACGCGTATCCTGGATTTTCTGAGAGCCAAACTCAAGCCGGGATTCGGCATCCAGGTGGATGTACGGGCGTGGAGCAGCCAGAAGGAGCTATATGAAAACCTCGGCTTTCGGGTCTCGACGCCCGAACAGCGGGGAACACCCATGCAGAACTGCCTGACCGACCATATCGAGCTGACCGACGCGATGTTCGGACAGTGAGAAGCCGGCACGGGCGAGGCAAACGAATAAGCGAACTTTCCGGAGGTGTAGTATGCCACGATTTGATTATCTGCTCTTCGACGCGGACGGCACGCTGTTAGACTTTTACGCCGCCGAGCGCAAGGCGTTCTTCACAACGGCGGTGGAGTTCGGCGTCGACCCGACCGAGGATAACCTGAAGCTGTACAGCGCGATAAACAACGCACTGTGGAAGCAGATAGAGCTTGGAGAGGTGACGAACGCCGAGATGCAGCGGCTGCGGTTCACGCGGTTCCTTGCGGCGGTCGGCTCGGAGCGCGACGGAATTGCGATGAACGCGGCGTACATGGCAAATTTGGGCAAGGGCAGCGACCTGATGCCCGACGCGCTGGAGACCGTCCGCGCGGTAGCCCAGGGGCACACGATGGCGATAATCACCAACGGACTGCCCGCCACGCAGCGCCCGCGCTATGAGGGCAGCGGACTTCGCGAGGTGTTCGGCGACAACCTGTTCATCTCCGGCGAGATTGGCGTGCAGAAGCCGGACAAGCGCTACTTCGACATCGTGTGCGAAAAGCTCGGCATAACCGACCGCTCGCGCGCGCTGGTCATCGGCGACTCGCTGTCAAGCGACATCCTCGGCGGAAACAACGCGGGGATCCCGACCTGTTGGGTGAACACCGAGCGGTGGACCGAAAGCGGCGATGCGCAGGCAAAGGCACGTCCAGACTATACGATAAGCCGCATATCCGAGCTGCCGAAACTGCTCGAGCGATAAACGAAACGGAGGAGCGAAAGCTCCTCCGTTTTTTACAGCACCTCGGTCACGCCCTTTATTGTCGCGCCCCACTCGCGCCGTATTCGCTCATATTCGCCCTGCGGCACAAGGAACGGCTTGGTCGGCGACTCGACCTCGCGCGCATTCAACCGGCGCTCGACCACCGTCCAGGTCTCGCCCGGACGGAAGCCCTCGTCCCGCCGTATCTCGACAAAGCCGCAGCTTTTGTAGAAGGCGAGCGTGCCGTCGCTGTGCGGGAATCGCGCGCGCAGAACCTTTTTGTCGCCCATCTCCGCTATGTCGCGGAGCAGTCCGAGCACGGCGCTGCCTATCCCTCTGCGGCGAAGCGCGCCGTCCACATAGACCTCCACATCCATCATAAACGGATCGTCGGGGCAGTCGAAGCACTCGTGAGCAACGGCAAAACCCGCCGTCCAGCCGTCCACGTCGCAGACCGTCCAGCCCTTGCCGTAGGTGTAGCGGTCGATGCGGCGGACGAACTCCCACAGAGCGGGCAGCTCCCGCTCATAGGTGGACTGTCGGCAGTCTATCGCCGTGCCGTATATCTTCAGCATACCGGGGGCGTCCCATTCGTTGACCCGCCTCACACAGACCTTCATCGCGCGTCCTTTCCCGAGAGCTTCAGCTCGAATATGTAGTCGTCCATCACGAACCCGCCGCCAATGTCGGTCACGACGCTGTCTATCACCTCAAAGCCCGCCTTTTTGTACACCGCGATCGAGCCGTCGTTGTACTTGTTGCAGGTGAGATATATCGCCGAAAGCCCCGCCGCCTGCCTCTTGCAGTCATCGAGCAGAACGTGCGAAAGCCCGCGTCCCCTGAACCGCTTGTCGATGTACAGCTTGGACAGGAACAGCCTGTCCTCCTCGCGGTGGGTGCCCATATATCCGGCATCCCGCCCATCGACGATGAGTATCTTGTAGACATAGCCGTCGGCTATCTGCTTTTCCATTGCGTCGGCGGACTGGAATTTTTCGAGCATATATTTCACCTGGCTCATGCCGATAAGCGGCGTGAAATGCTCGCGCCATATCGGCTCGGCAAGCGCGGCGAGACGCTCCACGTCCTCGCGGGTCTTTACCTCGAACAGCTCGACCGACTGCTTGTCCGCACCCTCCGGCGGCTGCGCGCACAGGAAATTTATCGGTGTGCCCGAGGCGATGAATCGCTCCTCATACTCGGTCACAACGCCGCCGTCCAGGTCGCTCCTGTGCAGATCGGTGGTCATATCGGTCACCTCCCAGCGGTTGTCGCGAAACTGCTCGACCGACCAGTCGAACAGCTTGCGGTTGTCGGTCTTTTGAAGCAGCACGCCGTTCTGACTGAGTATCAGCCCGTACAGCTCGAGAAATCGCGGCGCGGTCAGGCGGCGGTGCGGGCTTCTCGGCCACGGATCGCTGAAGTTCAGGAATATCTTCGACACCTCGCCGGGCGCGAAATAGCCGCTTATCGCCTCCGCGTCGGTGTGGATAAAGCGCAGGTTCTCGCTCCGGCGATTTTCCGCCGCCTCCATCGCCATGACCAGCACGTTTTCCTCAATCTCAGCCGCGACGATAAACGCCTCGGGATGGATGTCGGCGGTCTCGACGGCGAAACGGCCCTTGCCGCAGCCTATCTCCAGCCATATCGGACGCCCGCCGCTCAGCTCGCTCCAGCGGCCCTTCATCGAGCGCGGGTCGGTCACGAGCCGTGAGCCGGCACGCTCGATACGCGCGTCCAGATTCTTCTTCTTGCGCATCCGCATTGGGATATTCAGTCCTTTCAAAAGCGTCGTTACCAGAAATTATAGCACACGGCGTGCGTAAAGTCAAAGCCGCCTGTTCCGTTTTCGCGCGGGATATGTTATAATCTTTGTCGACAGGACTACTGAGGAGGCATATGTCGTGAAAAAGGTGCTGCTTATCACATCGCTCTGCGCCGTCGGACGCGCGGGACTATACCCGCAGATACTCGCGTTTGAGCGCGCGGGCGTGCAGGCGTGTCCGCTGCCGAGCGTGCTGCTTTCCACCCACACCGGAGGGCTGGGTACGCCCGTGAGATCGACGCTCGGACAGACCGTGGCGGACGCGCTCGAACACTATCTGTCGCTCGGACTGCGGTTCGACGCGCTGCTGACAGGCTACCTTCCCGAGCCGGAGACGGCCGACGCGATACTCTCGTTTGTCGAGCGCGGCGGCGCAGCGACCTACGTCTGCGATCCGGTGATGGCGGACGGCGGCAGATTTTACGGCGGAATGGGCGAGAGTCAGGCGGCCGCATTGCGCAGGCTCGCCGCGTCGGCGGGAGCGATTACCCCCAACGTGACCGAAGCCGCGATACTGCTCGGCCGCGACCCGTCGGGCGAGTATGACGCGGCAGAGCTTGCACGCTCGCTTGCGACCGACAGTCGTGCCGCGGTAGTCACCGGAGGAGGGGACGCCGAGCGTGTCGTTGTCGCCGTCGCGGAGGGTACGGTCGCAGGCGAGCTGACCGCGCCGCGCGTCGAGGGAAAGTTCATCGGCACCGGCGATATGTTTGCCGCCGAGTTCACGCTTGCGCTGCTCAACGGCTGCGGCGCGGTCGATGCGGCCGGTCGCGCGGTCGACGCGCTGTCCGCCGCCGTCCGGCTGTCGAAAAACTCGGGCGACGACCCGCTGTTCGGTATGCCGACAGAGGGCGTGCGATTCGACAGATAAAAGCGTTTTGCTCTTGCCAAGAGTGCGCCAAACGTGTATAATTAAGTAAACGACAACGCAGGGAGGTGGGTGCTTGGATACTCAGTACAGCGTGACGTTGAAGGAGATAGTGGACGAGTTCCATCTGGAGGTCGTCTGCGCCCCCGACGGATACGAAAAGACGCGCATCGTCGCGGACGATGTCAACCGCCCGGGACTTCAGCTCACCGGCTTTTTCGACTACTTCGACTCGAGCAGGATCCAGATACTCGGCAAGGTCGAGAACACATACCTCGACCGCTGCACATCGGAGGAGCGGCTGCACGCGTTCGATATGCTGATGAGCCGCCGAGTGCCCGCAGTGATAATCACCCGCGGCATGGACCCGTATGACGAGTGCATCGAGATGGCAAAGAAGTACGATGTGCCGCTGCTTCTGTCCATCGACCCGACGTCCTATCTGCTGGGCGCGATACTGAGCTTTCTCAAAAACGCGCTCGCTCCGCGCATAACCAGACACGGCGTGCTTGTCGAGGTCTACGGCGAGGGGATACTGCTTCTCGGCGACAGCGGCGTCGGAAAGAGCGAGACCGCGATAGAGCTTGTCAAGCGCGGACACCGCCTGGTGGCGGACGACGCGGTTGACCTCAAGAAGATATCCACCCGTGAGATAGTCGGCTCCGCGCCGGACGTGATAAAGCACTACATCGAGGTGCGCGGCATAGGCGTCATTGACGTGCGCCGAGTGTTCGGTATGGGCGCGGTGCGTCCCGACCAGACGGTCGACCTGATAATCAACCTCGAGCCGTGGCAGGACGGCGCGCAGTACGACCGCCTTGGCCTTGAGACGCAGCACACGTCCATCCTCGACGTGAAGATACCCTCGCTTACCGTGCCGGTGCGCCCCGGACGAAACCTGGCGGTGATAATCGAGGTCGCGGCTATGACCAACCGTGAGAAGAAGATGGGCTACAACGCGGCGCACGAGTTCACCGACAATATCACGCGCTACTACGAGGAGGAGGCCCTCCGTCGCAGCAAGCTCGAAGAGGAGAGCAATAGTTGATTCTGTAAATCCGGCTGTACAGCCTGAAATAATTATAATTTGGAGGAAAAGGTTATGAATTTCATCGGAATTGATCTCGGCGGCACCAACATAGCGGCGGCTCTTGTGGACGAGAACGGCAAGATCT
Source organism: uncultured Oscillospiraceae bacterium (assembly GCA_964493515.1). Taxonomy (GTDB): domain Bacteria; phylum Bacillota; class Clostridia; order Oscillospirales; family JAAYOS01; genus CANRIN01. The sequence continues at coordinate 33,100 of CAZBNJ010000002.1, forward strand.
CGACCAAGGTCTCCATCCCCACCCGCGCGGGCGAGGGCACGCAGGTCGTGCTCGACGGACTGCTCAAGGTCGTGGACATGATATTCGACGAGAGCGGCGTCAAGCCGGGCGACGTGAAGTCGGTCGGTATCGGCGTTCCCGGCATGATGAACGTCGACACCGGCGTGGTCTATTTCAGCCCGAACATCCCGATAAACAACACCGACATTACCGCGCACATCAAGGCGAAGTATGGGCTTCCGGTGTACATCAACAACGACGCTAACTGCGCGGCGCTCGGCGAGGTTGCCGCGGGCGGCGCGAAGGGCACGCAGGAGGCGATATTCGTCACGCTCGGCACCGGTGTCGGCGGCGGCATAGTCACCGGCGGCAAGGTGTACAGCGGCTTCAACGGAGTGGCGGGCGAGATCGGTCACGTCGTTATCAAGGCGGGAGGACGCCAGTGCGGCTGCGGACGCAAGGGCTGCTGGGAGGCGTATGCGTCGGCGTCCGGACTTATCCTTACCACCAAGGAGATAATGGAGCAGAACAAGGACTCGAAGATGTGGGAGATCGTCGAGGGCGACATCTCGAAGGTCAACGGACGCACCGCGTTCGACGCCATGCGCGCCGGCGACAAGGCGGGACAGCAGGCGGTCGACGCGTACATCCAGGACCTCGCCTACGGCGTTGTGGACATGATAAACATATTCGAGCCGGAGGTCGTCTGCATCGGCGGCGGCATCTCCAACGAGGGTGAGACGCTGCTCGTGCCGCTGCGCAAGGCGGTGGACGCGGAGAAGTACACCTCCAAGTCGGACTCGGTGCCGCAGACCAAGATAACCAAGGCGCTGCTTGGCAACGACGCGGGAATCGTCGGCGCGGCGCTTCTGGGCAAGTAATAGAGCGGACAGCGGGAGGGCGGCGGAGAACTCTGCCGTCCTCCGCTTCTAAACGACGCGATATTTAGGTATAATTCAGTAGACTACACTGAATTCGAGGAGTTTGTATGTTGAACGAACGTCTTGCGGACAAACTGCGGCGCGAGGTCGCAAATGTCGACGTTATCGTAAGCGAGCCGATGAGCGCGCACACCACCTTCAGGATCGGCGGCGCTGCCGATCTGTTCTGCCTACCCGAGAACGCCGACGCCATGCGCGACCTGCTTTTGTGGGCACGCGCGGAGGGACAGCCGGTGTTTGCGCTCGGCGGAGGCTCGAATCTGCTGGTGCGCGACGGCGGCATACGCGGCGTGGTCGTGTCCACCGCGCGGCTGTCCAAAATCGAGCGCATTGAGGACGACTGGCTGGAGGCGGAGTGCGGAGTGCCGCTGGCAAAACTCGCGTCGTACGCGCGCGACCTGTCGCTCAGCGGACTTGAGTTCGCGCAGGGGATACCCGGAAGCGTGGGCGGCGGGGTGTACATGAATGCCGGCGCTTACGGCGGGTCGCTCGAACAGTCGGTGCGCGAGACCGACGCGCTCTCGGAGGACGGAACAGCCGTCACGATACGCGGCGCGGAGCACGCGTTCGGCTATCGCAGGAGCTGCTTTGCGGACGGAGGCACGGTGCTTCGCACGCGCGTGCAGTTGACTCACGGCAACCGTGACGAGATAGCCGCGCTGATGGAGGACTATCGCGAGCGTCGACGCAGCGCGCAGCCGCTCGAATATCCGTCGGCGGGAAGCGCGTTCAAGCGGCCGCCCGGACTGTTCGCGGGCAAGCTGATACAGGACTCGGGACTGAAGGGCGTGAGCGTTGGCGGAGCGCAGGTCAGCGAGAAGCACGCGGGGTTTATCATCAACACCGGCGGCGCGACCGCGAGCGACGTTCTGGGACTTATCGAAAAGGTACAGATCGAGGTATTCCGACAGTTCGGCGTGATGCTCGAATCGGAGATACGCGTGATAGGAGAAGACGAACAAATCGGGTGAGAAAATGGACAGGAAGATACAAATCGTCATAATATCCGGCATGAGCGGGGCAGGAAAGTCCCGCGCCGCCGACATACTCGAGGACCTGGGCTGGTACTGCGTGGACAACCTGCCGATAGAGCTGCTGCAAAAGTTCGCGGAGTTCTGCATCAGCGCGGCGGGGCGGTACGAGCGGGTCGCCCTTGTGACCGATATTCGCACCGGCGATGGCTTTGCGCCGCTGTTTGAGGCTATCGAGTCGCTTGAAACGATGGGCTGTGAGTGCCGGATAATCTTCCTCGACTCGGACACGAGCGCGATAATCCGCAGATACAAGGAGTCGCGCCGTCCGCATCCTCTCGCACGCGACGGCGAGACGCTGGAGGACACCGTCAGCCGCGAGCGGGAGAAGCTCTCGGCCATACGCGCGCACGCCGACTGCATCCTGGACACGACCGTCCTCACCGGAGCGCGCCTTCGCGAGGGACTTATTAAGTATCTCGGAAGCGGCGCGGCGCAGACGATGAGCATACACGTTTTGAGCTTCGGCTTTAAGTACGGCGTTCCGGCGGAGGCGGATCTGGTGTTCGACGTGCGCTTCCTGCCAAACCCGTTCTACGAGGAGAGCCTGCGCGAACTCACCGGGCTGGACGGTCCGGTGCGCGACTTCGTGTTCGGCTTTGAGAGCACGAACGAGTTTATCGAGCTGCTCAAGCCGATGCTCGAATTTCTCATACCCGGCTATATTGAGGAGGGCAAGAGCACCCTCACCATAGGCATAGGCTGCACCGGCGGTCAGCACCGCTCGACGGCGATAGCTGTGGCGATAGCAAACCGAATACGCGCCGACGGCTATCGCGTGTCGGTGACCCACCGCGACATAGACAAGAGGTAGCGAGATGGCGATAAACGACGAGAACGTAAGGATATACACGCCTCATTCGGAGGACGTTGTACTCTACCATCCGGGCGACTTCTCGCTCGGCGATGTGGAGAGCGCGCGGCTGGTGGGACCGAAGGTGGTGGTGGTCGGCGGAGGCACCGGACTTTCGACGATGCTGAAGGGACTTCGCGACTGTACCGAGAACATCACGGCGGTGGTCACCGTCGCGGACGACGGCGGCGGAAGCGGCGTGCTTCGCGACGAGATGGGCATGCTGCCGCCGGGGGACATACGAAACTGCATAATGGCGCTTGCGAACGCCGAGCCGACAATGGCTCAGGTACTTAACTATCGCTTCAGCGAGGGAAGCCTTGCGGGACAGAGCTTCGGCAATCTGTTCATCGCCGCGCTCGAGCGCGTCAGCGGCTCGTTTGTCGAGGCCGTGCGCCGAATGAGCGAGGTCCTCGCGATAACCGGACGCGTTCTTCCGGTCACGACCGAAAACGTGATGCTCCGCGCGGAGCTTGAAAACGGACACACCGTGGTCGGCGAGTCGAAGGTGCACGACTTCAAGCTCGCCGAGCACGCGAAGATAAAGCGAATGACGCTCCTGCCGCCCGACGTGAAGCCGCTCGACGACGTGCTCGAAGCCATTGACGACGCGGACATGATAGTCCTCGGGCCGGGCAGCCTGTACACGAGCATAATCCCGAACCTGCTGGTCGATGGCGTAGCCGACGCGATAGCCCGCGCAAAGGCGCTGAAGGTCTATGTCTGCAACGTGATGACCCAGGAGGGCGAGACCGAGGGACTGTCCGCGGCGGACCATCTGCGGGCGATAATCGACCACGCGGGCGGCTCGGTGGTGGATGTATGTCTCGCAAACTGCGTGCTGCCGCCGGAGGATGTCATCGAGAAGTACAAGGGGGAGGGCGCGGCCCCGATCATCGCCAACGCGGCGGAGATAGAGGCGATAGGCGCGCTGCTGGAGCGCAGGGATCTGCTGCGCCGCGACGGCAACTATGCCCGCCACGACCCGCGAAAGCTGGCGGCGGCACTCGCGGACATAAACGCCCGCCGAAACCCGCGCCGCGGAATCTACGGACGATACGACCGCCTGATGGCGGAGTGGCTCGCGAGAAGAGCTGCCGAGGAAGACTGAAATATCCGAGGAAACCAAAAGGAGGTGCGACCTATGCCGGCGACCGACCGTTCATTTGCGGCAAAGACCAAGAGCGAGCTGTGCCGCAGACCGCCTTCGCGCGACTGCTGTGCGCTTGCCGAGCTGTACGGCGCGCTGCTGATGGCAAACACCTTCACACCGACATCGCTGCGGCTGACCAGCGAAAACGAGCGCTTCCGCGACCGACTGTCCGAGTTGATGCGCCGGACGATAGGCGCCGAGGCGGAGACGCGGCGGCTGACGTCGGGCAAGATACTTATTACCGCCGAAGGACAGCTTGCCGAGCGGATATTCTGCGCGTTCGGCTACGAGCCGAAGGCCGGCGCGCTGCACCTCAACAACGCGCTTGTGGAGGACGACTGCTGCCGCGAGGCGTTCTTCCGCGGAGCCTTCCTCGCCGGAGGATCGGTGAGCGACCCCGGTCGCAGCTACCATTTGGAGCTGTCCACGCGGCATTTCAGCCTGAGCCGCGAGATGACCGCGCTGCTGCTCGACATGGATTTCGAGCCGAAGACCACGCTGCGCAAGTCGAACTATCTCATCTACTTCAAGGAGAGCGAGTCGGTGGCGGCTTTCCTCGCGAAGATAGGAGCGCCGACCGCCGCGCTTGCGATACACGAGGCGGTGGTCGAAAAGGAGATACGAAACGACGTGAACCGCCGCGTCAACTGCGACACGGCGAACATATCGCGCACCGTGTCCGCCGCCCGCCGACAGCTGGACGCGATACGCAAATTGCAGGAGTCGGGCGCGCTGAAGGAGTTGTCACCCGAGCTTAGACACGCGGCGGAGCTGCGTCTCGAGTACCCCGAGGAGTCGCTTACCGCGCTTGCCGAGACGGGAGGGGTCAGCCGATCGGGGCTGAATCACCGACTCAACCGACTCTGCGAACTTGCCGGACTGTAAAACAGGAGGAAACCCGTAAAATGACCGATTTTGTGCATCTGCACGTCCACACAGAATACAGCCTTCTCGACGGCTTCTGCAAGATAAAAAAGGCGGTGAAACGTGTCGCCGAGATGGGGCAGAAGGCGCTCGCGATAACCGACCACGGCGTGATGTACGGCGCGGTCGAGTTCTATCGCGCGGCAAAGGACGCGGGGATAAAGCCGATAATCGGCTGCGAGGTGTACGTCGCAAAGCGCACCCGATTTGACAAGGTACACGAGTTCGACGCGGACAGCAGCCACCTGGTGCTGCTCTGCAAGGACAAGACGGGGTATCAGAACCTGATAAAGCTGGTCAGCGCCGGCTTTACCGAGGGCTTCTACATCAAACCGCGCATAGACTTTGACCTGCTCAAGGAGCACGCGGAGGGGCTTGTCTGCCTCAGCGCGTGCCTTGCGGGCGAGATACCCAAGCTGATAACCGCCGGAAACTACGAGGGTGCGAAGCGCCGCGCGCTCGAGTACAGAGAGCTGTTCGGCGACGAAAACTACTATCTTGAGATACAGGACCACGGCATAGCCGAGCAGGCGGTCGTCAACCGCGCGCTCGAGCGCATATCCGAGGAGACCGGCATACCGCTCGTCTGCACCAACGACGCGCACTACGTCGTAAAGGAGGACGCGGCGACGCAGGACGTGCTGCTCTGCATCCAGACCGGCAAGACGCTCGACGACCCAGACCGTATGCGCTTTGAGAGCGAGGAGTTCTACCTGAAGAGCGGCGACGAGATGCTGTCGCTGTTCGAGCGGCATCCTGAGGCGCTTGAAAACACGGTGAAGATCGCCGAGATGTGCAACTTCGACTTTGAGTTCGGTCACTACCACCTGCCTGTGTTCGAGCTGCCGGAGGGGGAGACCGACCCCTACGAATATCTCGTGAAGTGCTGCGAGGCGGGACTTGTCAAGCGATACGGCGAGCCTACCCCCGAGCACCGCGAGCGCATGGAGTACGAGCTGGGCGTGATAAGCTCGATGGGCTTTGTCGACTACTTCCTCATTGTCGCCGACTTTATCGGCTACGCCAAGCGCAACGGCATACCGGTAGGTCCCGGGCGCGGCAGCGGAGCCGCGTCGATAGTCGCCTACTGCCTTGAAATAACCGACATCGACCCGATTAAATACGACCTCTACTTCGAGCGATTCCTGAACCCGGAGCGCGTCAGCATGCCCGACTTTGACGTCGACTTTGACCCGCTGCGCCGTCAGGAGGTCATCGACTATGTCGCGGAGAAATACGGCGCGGATCACGTCGCGCAGATAGTTACCTACGGCACGATGCTCGCGCGCGGCGCGATACGCGATGTCGCCCGCGTGATGGGTATGGCATACGCCGACGCGGACACGGTGGCAAAGCTGGTGCCGATGAGCCTCGGCATGACCATCTCCAAGGCCAAGGAGCAGTCGAAGGAGCTGATGAACCTCTACGAGAGCGACGAGCGGGTTAAGAAGCTCATCGACACCGCCGAGGCGCTGGAGGGTACGCCGCGCAACACCGGCACGCACGCCGCGGGAGTGGTGATAACGCGCGATCCGGTGGACACCTATGTCCCGCTGAGCAAAAACGACGAGTCGGTGGTCTGTCAGTACACGATGGTGCCGCTCGAGCAGCTCGGACTGCTGAAGATGGACTTCCTCGGACTGCGGAACCTGACCGTCATCGACGACGCGGAGAAGCTGATACGCCGCGAGCATCCCGACTTCGACATATCCAAGGTGGATGAATTCGACCCCGCGACGTACAAAATGCTGTCCGACGGGGACACGCTCGGCGTGTTCCAGTTGGAGAGCGGCGGCATGACAAGCGTCGCTATGCAGCTGAAGCCCAAGTCGATAGAGGACATAACCGCGCTTGTCGCGCTCTACCGACCCGGCCCGATGGAGCAGATACCGGCGTATCTCGAGGGCGCGCAGCATCCCGACCGCGTGCGCTACAAGCATCCGCTGCTCGAACCGATACTCAAGGTCACATACGGAGTGGCGGTGTACCAGGAGCAGGTCATGGAGATATTCCGCAGGCTCGCGGGCTATTCGCTTGGACGAGCGGATGAAGTGCGCCGAGCGATGAGCAAGAAAAAGCACGACGTGCTCCGCGCTGAGCGCGAGAACTTCATCCACGGCAACGCGGACGCGGGTATCATCGGATGTGTCGCGAACGGAGTGCCGGAGGCGGTCGCAAGCGAGCTGTTTGACGATATGCAGAGCTTTGCGAGCTACGCGTTCAACAAGGCGCACGCGGCGTGCTATGCCGTCGTGTCCTTCCGCACGGCATACCTGAAGTGCCGCTATCCGCGCGAGTATATGGCGGCGCTGCTGACAAGTGTGCTCGACTCGAGCGGCAAGGTGGGCGAGTATATCGGCGAGTGCAAGCGCCTCGGCATTGAGGTGCTGCCGCCGGACATAAACGAGTCGGACGACGGCTTTACCGTATCCGGAGAGAATATTCGCTTCGGACTGGTCGCGGTCAAGAACATCGGCAGGAAATTCATCCTCGAGGTGATGGCGGAGCGCGAGCAGAACGGCAAGTTCACCAGCTTCCAGAGCTTCTGCGAGCGTATGTTTGCCGCCGACATGAACCGCCGCGCGGTCGAGAGCCTGATAAAGGCGGGCGCGTTCGATTCGTTCGGCAGACGCAGCCAGCTTCTCGCAGCCTGCCAGACCATGCTCGAAAACATCGCGTCGGCAAGGTCGAAGCTCATGGAGGGTCAGATAGACCTGTTCAGCGAGGCTGCGGAGGAGGGCGGATTTTCCGCCGAGACGCCGCTTCCCGACATCGCCGAGTATGACCGTCAGGTGCTCATCGCGTACGAGAAGGAGGTCACCGGACTGTACCTCAGCGGTCACCCGATGGACGCCTATCGCGAGCGGCTGAAGGGCATCAACGCGGCGCGCATCGGTCGGATAATGCTCAGCATGGAGGAGGGCGACGGCGCATACCGCGACGACCAGGAGGTCACGGTCGCGGGCATGCTTTCGAGCGTGCGCACCAAGCAGACGCGCAGCGGCTCGACCATGGCATACGCTAATCTGGAGGACGACAGCGGCTCGACCGAGCTGATAATCTTCCCGTCCACCCTCGACCGCGACGGTCAGTATCTGAAAAACGACCTCGCGGTGCTCATCCACGGACGGATAAGCGTGCGCGACGAGCGTGACCCGCAGATAATCTGCGAGCGCTGCGAACCGCTCGACTCCGCAAATCTTCCGCCGGCGAGCGCTACGATCTATATAAAGCTGCCGCAGGAGGACGGCGCGCTTGCCCGAAAGGTGCGCCCAATGGTCACGATGTTCCCCGGCGACTCGCGGGCGGTGCTCTACTACGAGGACACCGGCCACAAGCAGGGAACGAGATGCGCGCCGGACGAGCGGCTGCTGCGTCGGCTCCGCGAGCTTTTGGGAGAGAGCAGCGTGGTGCTCAAGTAGAAAAACTGTTGCAAACCGAAAACTTTTGCGATAGAATCAGATGAAACCTTGTATCGGGAGGTATTTTATGGAACCCAAAGTCAAGCGAATCGGCGTACTTACGAGCGGCGGCGACGCACCGGGCATGAACGCTGCGGTCCGCGCGGTCTGCCGTACCGCGAACTATATGGGCATCGACTGCGTGGGAATACGCCGTGGCTGGAACGGACTGATAAACGGCGACATCATGCCGCTCGACGCGCACAGCGTCAACGGCATAATCAATCGCGGCGGCACGATGCTCTATACTGCGCGCTCCGCCGAGTTTATGACCGAGGAGGGTCAGAAGCGCGCCGCGCAGACCTGCCGCTATCTCGGCATGGACGGCGTGGTTGCGATCGGCGGCGACGGCACCTTCCGCGGCTGCCTCGACCTGTCCAAGCAGGGAATTTCGGTCGTAGGCGTGCCCGGCACCATCGACAACGACATCGCCTGTTCGCACTACACGATAGGCTTTGACACCGCCTGCAACACCGCCATTGAGGCGATAGACAAGCTCCGCGACACGATGCAGTCGCACGAGCGCTGCTCGGTGG
>CAZBNJ010000002.1:42008-81555 GCA_964493515.1 uncultured Oscillospiraceae bacterium
GTCATGGGCCGCCACGCTGGCCATCTCGCGCTCTATGTCGGACTTGCCGTCGGTGCCACCGCAGTGCTCGTTCCCGAGCGTCCGTATGAATTTGAGCGCGACGTGCTTGAAAAGATACGCATGGCGCGGCTCGCGGGACGTACCCACTTCATGGTCATCGTTGCCGAGGGCGCGGGTTCGGCGATGGATATATCGACGATGATACACGAGGCCACCGGCATCGACCCGCGCGTGACGGTGCTCGGACACGTCCAGCGCGGCGGAAGCCCGACCGCCCGCGACCGCGTTACCGCGTCCCGCATGGGATACCTCGCGGTGCAGGTGCTCGCCGAGGGCAAGACCAACCGCATCATCTGCTCACGCGACGGCGTGATAACCGACATCGATATGGTGGAGGGGCTTGCGATGAAGAAGGATCTAAACGAGCTCAGCTATGCCGCGATGGAGGCGTTTACGGGAGCGTAATGTGCCCAGCGCGAGCGCGACCGATTTTTCTCTCGCCCCTATTGATTTTTCCAAAACAGAACGGTATAATATAGGTAAGTCAGGCAAAATCTGTTATTAAAGGAGTTGTGAATATGCCGCTCGTAGGAACCAAAGAAATGTTCGCAAAGGCGTATGACGGTGGATACGCGATTGGCGCGTTCAACGTCAACAACATGGAGATCATCCAGGGCATAACCGAGGCAGCCAAGGAGGTCAACGCTCCGCTGATCCTCCAGGTGTCGAAGGGCGCCCGCGCGTATGCTAACCACACCTATCTCGTCAAGCTCGTCGAGGCAGCGATAATCGAGACCGGACTCCCGATCTGCCTGCATCTCGACCACGGCGACAGCTTCGAGACCTGCAAGAGCTGCATCGACGGCGGCTTTACTTCGGTCATGATCGACGCGTCGTCCAAGCCGTTTGAGGAGAACATCGAGATAACCAAGAAGGTCGTCGAGTACGCTCACGCCCACGGCGTGGTCGTCGAGGCCGAGCTTGGCACTCTCGCCGGCGTTGAGGACGAGGTCCAGGTCAGCGCCGAGGATTCGAGCTACACCCGTCCGGAAGAGGTCGAGGAGTTCGTGCAGAAGACCGGCTGCGACTCGCTGGCAATAGCCATCGGCACCAGCCACGGCGCGTACAAGTTCACCGCCGCTCAGTGCACCCGCAACGAGAAGGGCATACTCGTTCCGCCTCCGCTGCGCTTCGACGTGCTCGAGGAAGTCTCCAAGCGTCTGCCCGGCTTCCCGATAGTCCTCCACGGCTCCAGCTCGGTGCCGCAGGAGTACGTCAAGATGATAAACGAGAACGGCGGCAAGATGCCGGACGCCGTCGGCATTCCGGAGGAGCAGCTGCGCAAGGCGGCGACCCTGTCGGTCTGCAAGATAAACATCGACAGCGACCTGCGTCTGGCGATGACCGGAACCGTCCGTCAGTTCTTCAACGAGCATCCCGACAAGTTTGACCCGCGCGAGTATCTGAAGCCCGCCCGGGCCAACATCAAGGAGCTTGTCTAGCATAAGCTGACCGACGTTCTCGGCTGCGCAGGCAAGGCGTAAGCGAAAAACGAATGAAAAAGGACGGTGCATCTGCACCGTCCTTTGTGTTGTGCTCCGATGTCAGATATCAACGGAACGAAAAGGCAGCTTCGCCGCACTTCGCACAGACCATCGTGTAGACGCTGTAAGTATACTCGTCGCCGTAGTATTCGTCCACATAGGTGCTGGTTTCGCACTCACCGAGCAGGAAATCGTACGGATGCATATCGCCTCTTGCAGAACACCCCACGCAGGTTACCCAAGAGCTGACCTTTCCGTTGTTTTCGGGTGTGCTTTCATAGAAATAGACATTTCCATTGCACATATAGGCGCGGTAGACGACATCCTTTTCGAGCTGCGAAGCATCGTCGTACAACGTCAGACCCTCGATGTTGGGAGTTTCCACCTCCCAACTGTCCTCGAAGGCGTGGCGTATCTCGTCGCTTAGACCACGCGGAATCACCTTGCCATCCGCCTCAAATACCTGTCCCAGATAACCGCATATCGCGCAGACGAGCGTGCGCACGTTGAAGGTTTCCGGCTCGCTTGCCGACGGTCGCTGATAGCTGTATTCCACCGGGTTGGTAGGCGTCCAGACGAAGCTGTGGCATACTACGCATATACTACGCGACTCATCGTCGTCCGAGAAAGTATCGGATGATTCCATGGGTAGAGTGCGCGGGTTGGTGCCCTCCGGCAGCTCGTTGTACACATGGTAGAAGTACTCTGCCATTCTCGAACCGGATTCCGAAGGCTTGAGGTGGGTTTCAATCGTGTACAGCTTGCCGGTCTCAAGCTGCGTTATGTCGGATATGGACTCTTTGCCGGTCGACGCCTCTATCTGCTCAAGCGCGTTCATATGCACCTGCGCGCCGACGGTCACGACCGCTCCGATTGCCGCCGCTGCTGCGACTGCAACCGCGACCCGCCGCCACACTCGCCTTGGCTTATGCGCGCCGGCGAGGAACTCCGTCGCGTCGGGTATCTGTTCAACGGATAGCTCCTTCAAAAAGTCTCGATTTGTCATTGTATCACCTCAAACTCAAAGTTTTCGCGTATTTTCTTTAGCAATCGGTACAGCCGCGACTTGACGGTGGACTCGGGTATTCCCAGCTCGTCGGCGCACTCGGCAAGCGTCAGTTCCGCGCCGAAGTGGAGGTAGAACACCTGCCGGACCTCGTCGCTCTCGCCGTCGACGAACGCCCGCACCCGCTCGGCAAGGTCTCTCCGCGCGACCTCATCCTCCAGGACGAATCCGCTCGACAGCCAGCGTTCAAGCTCCTCGCCGTCGTCGTCGGTGAATTCCAGCGGCAGTTCAACGGCCTTTTGACTTCGCCGCCGCTTGCCGAGCCGCGACTTCGCGAGATTCCGCACGAACGCCTCCGCGTCGTCGATGTAGCCGACACCCTTGCGGCGCAGCGTTTTCAGCAGTTCCTCATACACCTCCTGAAAGAGGTCGTGCGCGTCGTCGGCACCTGCGTGCGCACGCAGCCAGCCGAGCGTCTGCCGCGCCGTCAGGTCGTATATCCTGCAAAACTCGTCCGCGATCTTTTGCCGCACCCTGTCGCCTCCTTTCGGACGTCCTGTGTTATATGTGCCGCTTTCGGCGGAAAAAGTTTCAAAAAAATCCGTCCCGAAGGGGACGGATTTTTGGGTATCTGCGCTCTATTCCAACTTGAAATCGTCGTCGCTCAAGCCACGCGTCACAAGCTGCGGCTTTTTCAGCGGCGTGCGCTTGAGCGGGTCATATTTGAAGCGGCGACACCTGCCGTCCGCCTCTACGATGCCCTTTTTCTCGCACGCGACGGTGAAGTCGTCCACGCGAGCCGCTCGGGCACAATATGCGCATTTTGGTTCGATGTTCTTGCGAAACAGCACTGTCTCACCGCCTTTTTCCTGATGTTGGGAACGACCGAAACGGGTTCCGCAGATATTATATCACGCGAACCGTCCGCTCACAACCCCTTTTTGCGATATTTGTGCAGCACGCACCCGAGCCACAGCCATCCTACGCCTATCACCACGCCGCCCGCGCTCATCGCAAGCGCCGTGGGCAGAGTCATCGACGCCGCGCCCGCGACCTGTTCGGCGAGATAGCTGGACACCGGCTTCGCAAGCCCGAACGCTCCGCTGACGCACCACACGAGCGCCGCCGATATCGCGCCGTGCAGCAGCTTGCCGAGTATGTACGTCTTGGTCGAAAGCCCGCTCCGCCCGATGAAGCTGAGCACCTGGCAGTGTACGCTGAGTCCCGCCCATCCGAGCATGAACGCCGCGAGCGCGAGTTCGGTGCGCATCCCGCCGGCGGCGCCTTTCAGCGACCACACGCCGCTGGATATCTCGATAAGCCCGGTCAGCAGCTGGCGCACGGTCGTCTCGTCGACGAAGGGCAGCCGCGCGGCGATCGACGCGACCAGCGGTATCGCGCCGGTGAGGTAGAGCATCTTTATCACGACGGTGAAGAATATCACGAACGCGCAGATGGCAAGCGTGGAGCCGAGTGCTCCCGCAACGCCGTTTGCGAACGCGGGCGCAAGTCCGACCGCCTGCGACGGCGCGGGAAGACGGCTGTCGGTCGAGCCGGAGCCGCGTCCCCAGAACCGAAACACAATGCCGACCAGGATGCTCGCGACCGCGTGCGCGAGGTAGAGCAGCAGTCCCACGCCGCTCGAGCCGAACACTCCCGCGCCGACCACGCCGAGGATGAACGCCGGGCCGGAGTTGTTGCAGAACGCCAGCATCCGCTCCGCCTCGGTCTTGGTGCAAAGCCCGCCCTCGTACAGCGATATCGCTGTCTTTGCGCCGGTGGGATAGCCGCCGACGAATCCGAGCGCAAGCGCCGTTGCGCACGCTCCGCTGACCCCGAACAGTGGACGCATCACCCGCTCGAACGCCGCGCCGATGTACTTGGCAAATCCCAGCTCGACTATCATCTGCGACAGCACGAAGAAGGGGAAAAGGGACGGGATTATCACGTCGGCGCAGAGCTTCAGCCCGTCCTTTGCGTAGGATATCGCGTCGGTCGGACGCAGCATCAGCGCGAGCATCGCCGCAAGGACGAGCAGCGCGGACGCGGCACGCCCCGCACGATGTCGAAGCCTGTTCACAAAAAGCACCTCCTTTGAGGGATAGACAGGACAATAATACGCCGAGAAAACACGTCTTATCCGTGCGGACGCGGCATAAATTTGCATGAGTGAATGGCGAGGAGGCGCGAAATGAAGAAACCTGTCAAAAATGCGCTCTTCCGTGTGGCAGAGGCGTTCGACCTGCCCGCCGACGCGGTGGCGGGTGTCGCGAGGGTGGAGATAGTCGGCGCGCGCGAGCTGATAGTGGCAAACCACGGAGGCATAATCGAGTATACGCCCGAGCTGGTCGCGGTAAGCGGGGGCGAGGCGATAATCGAGGTACACGGCGTGGGGTTCGAGCTGCTGTCGATGAGCGCGACCGAGCTTGCGGTGCGCGGGCGGATCTTTTCGGTGGAATATAAGTATTGAGGTGACGGGATGCTGAAGGTCGTCAACTTTTTTCGAGGATATCTTGAGGTGCGGGTCAGCGGCCCGTATCCCGAGCGATTTCTGAACATATGCGCGCGAAGCGGCGTCGCGTTCTGGCGGCTGAAACGGACGGAGGAGGGCGACTACATCGCGCGTGTGCGCAGGCAGGGGCTCGAGCCGCTCAAAAACCTGGCGGAGCGCGCGATGTGCACGGTCAAGGTCGAGCGCAATGTGGGAATGCCCTTCTTTCTCATGCGCTATGTGCACCGATACGCGTTCATCATAGGGATGGTGTGCTGCGTCGCCGCGGTGTGGGCGACGTCGCTTCGGCTGTGGGAGTTTGAGGTGGTAGGCTGCGAGACGATAGACGAGGCGCTGGTGCTGTCCACTCTTGAGGAGCTGGGCGTCGGAGTGGGCACCCTTCGCAGCGACGTGGACGTCGATATGCTCGAGACAAAAATGCTGCTGAAGATACGCGACCTGCGCTGGTTCACGATAAACATGACCGGCAGCCACGCTACGGTGGAGATACGCGAGCGCGCGCCGGTGCCGGATATGCTCGACCGATCGTTACCGTCAAACGTGGTAGCGAGCCGCGCGGGGGTAATCGAGAGCGTCGTCGCGCTGGAGGGCGATCCGCTGGTGGAGCCGGGCGCGACGGTGCAGGAGGGCGAGCTGCTGATAAGCGGCGTTCGGGACATGAACAACGAGAAAATCGGCACGAGCTACGGCGTAAATCTCGTCCGTGCTCGCGGCGAGGTAGTGGCGCGGACATGGTATGTTCTGACCGCGAAAGCGCCGCTTGTCGTGCGCGAAAAGACGTACACAGGGGTCGAGCAGACCCGCCGAACGGTAATTATCGGAAAAAACCGCATAAATCTTTTTCTAAACAGTGGAATTTCGTTTGCCGAATGTGATAAAATGGTGGAGAGGGTGCGGCTTACCATTCCCGGCGGACTTGCGCTGCCGGTGGAGATAGAGACCGCGACCTACTCGGAGTACTCGTCCGCCGAGGTCGAACGTGATGCCATCGACGTGGAGGACGAGCTGCGCGCCGCGCTCGGCGACCGTCTGGCACTTGCGACCGACGGCGAGCTTGTGAGCGCCGACTTTGAGTTTACCGAGGCGGACGGGATGCTCGTCGCAGTGATGACCGCCGAGGTTCGGGAGGATATAGCAAAAGAAGTGGACATACCCGGTTTTGCCGGAGAAGGCACGGAGGACAATGAATGATAGAACAGATAATAGACATTGAACGAATAGACGACATGATAGGCATATTCGGGTCGTTCGACGAGAATATGCGCGAGGTGGAGAAGGAGACCGGCGCGAGCGTCATAAGCCGAGGCGGCGAGCTGAAGATAAGCGGCGAGCCGGAACAGGTGATGCTCGCTGTGAAGGGGATAAACTCGCTGCTCGACCTGGTGTCGCGCGGCGAACAGGTGGATCTCGGCACGGTGCGCTATGTCATAGGACTTGCACGCGACGGCAGGGAGAAGGAGGTCGCCGAGGTCGCGCAGGACGTGCTCTGCGTCACCGCGAAGGGCAAGCCGATAAAGCCAAAGACGGTGGGACAGAAGCACTACGTCGACGCGATACTCAAAAACACGATAACCGTGGGCGTGGGACCCGCCGGCACCGGAAAGACATATCTCGCGGTGGCGGCGGCGGTGGCGGCGTTCCGTTCCAAGCAGGTCAGCCGCATAATCCTCACCCGACCGGCGGTGGAGGCTGGCGAGAAGCTGGGCTTCCTGCCCGGTGACCTTCAGAACAAGGTCGACCCGTATCTCCGTCCGCTGTACGACGGACTGTTCGAGATGTTCGGCGCGGAGGGGTACGCCAAGAACCTGGAGCGCGGGAACATAGAGGTCGCGCCGCTCGCGTATATGCGCGGACGCACGCTGGACGACAGCTTCATAATCCTCGACGAGGCGCAGAACACGTCGCGCGAGCAGATGAAGATGTTCCTGACCCGCATAGGCTTTGGCTCAAAGGTGGTCATAACCGGAGACGTGACGCAGATAGACCTGCCAAAGGACAAGACGAGCGGACTGAAGGACGCGATACGCATACTCGACGGCATAGATGACATCGCGATATGTCAGCTCACCGCAAAGGACGTCGTGCGCCACGTCCTGGTGCAGAAGATAATCGCGGCTTACGAGAAGGCGGAAAAGGCGTCGGCGACCGCAAAGCGTCCGATGCCGCTGAAGCGTCGATGAGCGCGCGAAAGACCCATCGCGTCGGGGTGTCGGCATACGGCGCGACGGCGAGCGTCGAGCAGAAGAGGATACTTCGCCGCGCGGTGGAGGGTGCGCTTGAGAGCGAACACATCTCAACGCCCTGCGCGGTGGAGATATACACCACCGACGACAGCGGGATACACGCGCTCAACCTTGAGCGCCGCGGGGTGGACAAGCCCACCGACGTGCTCTCCTTTCCGATGCTCGAACTGATGCCGGGTGAGATGCCGCAGCCCGAACCGTGGGAGCTGGACGAAAACGGACGCGTGCTGCTCGGCGAGATGGTGATAAGCCTCGAGCGCGCGGCGGCGCAGGCGAAGGAGTACGGGCACGGCATAGAGCGGGAGCTGGCATTCCTCGCGGTACACTCGACGCTGCACCTGCTCGGCTACGACCACGAGCGCGGCAAAGCGGACGAGAAGCTGCAATTTGGCAGACAGGAAGAGATTCTGAACGAAATGGGGATAAGTCGTGGGAATTAAAAAGTTTTTCGGCGCGGTGCGCGACGCGTGGCACGGCATATGCACTGCGGTAGAGCTGGGCAGGAACATACGGCTCGAGCTGCTCGCCGCCGCGTGGGCGATGCTTTTGGTGTGGACGAGCGGCTACGGAAGGTGGTACTACATAGCGGTGCTCGGCGTGTGCGCGCTGGTGCTCGGCGCGGAGTGCATGAACACCGCGGTGGAAAAGCTGTGTGACCGCGTGACGACCGAGCGCGACGACCTGATACACAAGGTAAAGGACATGGCGGCGGGAGCGGTGCTGATATGCGCGTTCGTTGCGCTGTGCGTGGCGCTGTTCCTGTTCGTGGACCTCGACTTCTGGAAGGCGGTGCTGCACAGCATCGGAGATAACAAGGGCTGGGCGGCGGTGGCGCTCATCGCGATACCGATAGGGGCGTTCATCATGGCGTTCATCCCGCCGAAAACCGAAGAAAATACCGAAAAAGATCCCGAAAACGGGGAGGATAAAGAGAATGGCGATAACTAAAAACGGCATGTATGTCATCTGCGGACGGCCGAACGTGGGCAAGAGCACGCTCGCAAACGCGCTTGCCGGCGAGAAGGTGGCTATCGTCACCTCCAAGCCGCAGACCACCCGCAACCGCATCACGGCGGTCTGCGAGCGCGGGGACACGCAGTTTGTGTTCATGGACACGCCCGGCTTTCACAAGGCGCGCAACAAGCTCGGCGAGTACATGAACGACGTCGTGCGCGAGAGCGTCGCCGATGTGGACGCGGCGGTGCTGGTCGTCGAGCCGGAGCCGGAGGTCGGCAAGCCGGAGGCGATACTCATCGACCGGATCCGCGAGATGAAGCTGCCGGCGGTGCTGGTCATAAATAAGAGGGACACGATAAAGCCGCCGGAGGTGCTCGGCGTGATAGCCGCCTACCAAAAGGCGTACGACTTTGTGGAATATCTGCCGATATCGGCGAAATTGGGCGAGGGTGTGGACACGCTCTTGGACGTGCTCGCAAAGTTTGCGCAGGAGGGCGGCGCGCTCTATCCGTCGGACATGGCAAGCGATCAGACCGAGCGCCAGATAGCCGCCGAAACGATACGCGAAAAGATGCTGATATGCCTTGAACGCGAGGTGCCGCACGGTGTCGCGGTTGCGATAGAGCGGTACGAGCGGGAGGACGGGATACTGAACATATCCGCGACCATCTACTGCGAAAAGGAGAGCCACAAGGGGATAATCATCGGCGCGAAGGGCGCGATGCTGAAGCGCATCGGCGAGCTTGCGCGCGAGGAGCTTGAACGCGCGCGCGGCGAGAAGATATTCCTTGAGACGTGGGTCAAGGTCAAGGAGAACTGGCGGGACAGTGTCGCGCAGCTGAAAAACTTCGGTTATGCCGAATCCTGAACGCGGGCTCGTGCGCGGCCTGGTGCTGCGCGAGGTGGACTATCGCGACAGCGACCGTATGCTGACCATCCTGACCGCCGAGCGCGGCAAACTGTCCGCAAAGGCGCGCGGCGCGCGGCGGAAGAACTCGCTGCTCGGAGCGGGCACGCAGCTTTTGGTCTACTCCGAGTTTGCGATATTCGAGGAACGCGGGCGCGCGACGATAGACTCCGCCGAGCCGCTGGAGCTGTTCCTGGGACTGCGAAAGGACATCCTGCGGCTGTCGCTTGCAAGCTACATGGCGGAGGCGCTCGACGCGGCATCGCCGGAGAACACGCCGTCGGGCACGCTGCTTTCCGACGCGCTCAACCTGCTCTACGCGCTCAGCCGCGGGATGAAGCCGGAGGCGCTGATTAAGGCGGCGTTTGAGCTGCGGACGGCCGCGATATGCGGCTTTATGCCCGAGCTCACCGCCTGCGCCGAGTGCGGGGACGCCGAGCCGTCCGAGCCGGTGCTCGAGCTGATGAGCGGCGAGCTGAAATGCAAGCAGCACGCGCACTCGTCCTATGCCGAGCTGGACGCTCCGTCGCTTGCGGCGGCGCGGCATCTCATGCGGGCGGACAGCAAAAAGATGCTCGCGTTCGACCTGACCGGAGGCAGTCTGGAGCGGCTGGGCATCGCGGCGGAAAACTACTTTCTCTGCACGATGGAGCGGGGATTTTCAACACTCGATTTTTACAAGAGTTTATAACGGCTTTTTGACAGAAGGGGAGGAAAATGAAGGACAAGCTTTACGAAAAATCACTGCGAACGCTCGAGCTTCCGAGCGTGCTCGAGATGCTCGCGGCGGAGTGCCGAAGCCCTGCGGCAAAGGAGCGCGCGCTTGCGCTTGAGCCGGTGACGAGCACCGTAGAGGCGCGCGAGCGGATGGCGGAGACGTCGGCGGCGTGGCGGATGCTGTCCCGCATCGGAGGACCGAGCCTGTCGGCGATAGGCGACTGTATAGGAAACGTGCGGCGTGCCGAGCGCGGCGGCAGCTTGAGTATGCCCGCGCTGCTTGAGATCGCGGCGACGCTCGGCGCGATACGCCGACTGAAGGAGTACGGCGAGAGCGACGGCGCGGAGGTCGGCGTGCTCGCGAACTACTTCTTCTATCTCCAGCCGAACAAGTATCTCGAGGAGGGCATCACCCGCGCGATAATCAGCGAGGACGAGATGGCGGACGCGGCAAGCGCAGAGCTTGCGTCGATACGCCGAAAGATACGCACGGCGGGCGGCAAGGTCCGCGACGCGCTGCAAAAGATAATCACGTCGCCGACCTACTCAAAGGCGCTGCGCGAGCCGATAATTACCCAGCGTTCGGGGCGCTATGTCGTGCCGGTCAAGTCGGAGAACAAGGGGGACATTGCGGGACTCGTCCATGACGTCAGCTCGTCCGGCTCGACCTTCTTCGTCGAACCGGCGGCGGTGGTCAGCCTGAACAACGAGATACGCGAGCTTGAGGCAAAGGAGAAGGAGGAGATCGAGCGGATACTCGCCGAGCTGTCCGCCGAGGTCGGAGCGCACGCCGAGCCGATATCGGAGGGGTACAAGGCGTATGTGCATCTCGACTGCGTGTTCGGCCGCGCTCGACTCGCGGACAAGATGCGCGCGGTCGAGCCGGAGTTCTGCGACGACGGCTTGCTTGAGCTGAAGAAGGCGAGGCATCCGCTGATACCGCGCGAAAAGGTCGTGCCGATAACCGTGATGCTCGGCGGAGAGTTCGACACGTTGGTGGTCACCGGACCGAACACCGGCGGCAAGACGGTTACGCTAAAGACGATAGGACTTTTCTCGATAATGGCGGCGTGCGGACTGTTCATCCCCGCCGAGGAGGGCTCGAAGGTGCCGGTGTACAGCGGCGTGTACGCAGACATCGGCGACGAGCAGTCGATAGAGCAGTCGCTGTCCACCTTTTCGTCGCACATGACGAACATCGTCGCGATATTCGGCGCGGCAAAGCCCGGCTCGCTGATACTGTTCGACGAGCTTGGCGCGGGCACCGACCCGGTCGAGGGCGCGGCGCTCGCGGTGTCGATAATCCTCGGCGCGCGTGCGCTCGGGGCAAATGTCGCCGCGACCACCCACTACGCCGAGCTGAAAGAATTTGCGCTTACCACCGACGGCGTGGAGAACGCGAGCTGCGAGTTCGATGTCGAGACGCTGCGTCCGACCTACCGACTGCTCATCGGCGTGCCCGGACGCTCAAACGCGTTCGCGATATCCCGCCGACTGGGACTTGGCGAGGACATAATCGCGGCGGCGGAGGGGCTGGTCGGCAGCGGCGAAAAGTCGTTTGACAACGCGCTCAGCCGCCTCGAGAGCGAGAAGAAGGAGCTTGAACAGCTGCGCGAGGAGCAGGCAAAGCTCCGTCGTGAGGCCGCTGACGCGGTGGCAAAGGCGCGCAAGTTCCACTCGGACGCGCAGAAGGAGAAGGAACGCGCCCGTGACCGCGCACAATTAGAGGCACAGCGTATAATAGAACAGGCGCGCGCGGAGGGCGAGGCTGCGCTGCGCGAGGTGGAGGAGCTCAGAAACCAGCTGCTGAAGTCGGTGGACGCGGAGAAGTCGGCGGAGGCGCTGAACCGCACCCGCACCGCGCTTCGCACCAAGTTGAACGCCGCGGAGGAGGAGCATCGCCGCCGAAGCGGTCATCCGACCGAGCAGCCGAAGCGAAAGGCGTCGCGGCCGCTGGTCGTCGGCGACAGCGTGAAGATACTCTCCACCGGCGCGGTTGCGACGGTCACCGCGATACCCAAGGACAAGGGAGGCAAACTTACCGTGTCGCTCGGCGCGATGACGATAACGCTCGACCCGCGCGACGTGGAGCTGACCGATCCGCCGAAGAAGCAGGAGGGCTATGTGATAGCGCCCAAGCGGGGCACATCCTCGCGCGATGTGAAAAGCGAGCTTGACCTGCGCGGACAGACGGTCGGCGAGGCGTTGGAGGAGCTGGACGCTTTCATCGACGCGGCGGTGATGGCGGGGCTTCCGTCGGTCACGATAATCCACGGCAAGGGAACGGGCGCGCTGCGAGCCGCCGTGACCGAGCAGCTGAAAGGCGACCGCCGCGTGCGCGAGTACCGCATGGGACGCTTCGGAGAGGGCGAGATGGGCGTGACCGTGGTGGAATTTTGACCATACATCGCACAGAAAAGCAAGCTGAAATTTTGACAAAAGAAGTGCGCGCTTGTTTCCGCGGTTTGGGCAAACGTACGAATATGTTTGCGCCGTCGCTCAAAGTGCGAAAAAAGGTTGACTTTCGGGGCATGAATCTGGTATTATCATCGTGGTAATCCAATGGACTTTGGACAGTAAAGTGTACAGAATTTCGGGAGGTTATCGCAACTATGGTCACGAAAGAAGTAGTAGTTAACAATCAGGTGGGTCTCCACGCTCGCCCGGCTACCTTTTTCATTCAGAAGGCGAACGAGTTCAAGAGCGGCATATGGGTCGAGAAGGACGAGCGCCGCGTGAATGCGAAGAGCCTGCTTGGCGTGCTTTCGCTTGGTATCATCAAGGGGACTAAGATCACGATAATCGCGGACGGCGCGGACGAACAGCAGGCTGTCGACACGCTGGCGGCGCTCATCGAGTCGAATTTCTCCGAGTAAGTTTTTCATTCGCGAAAAAATCCCGTCCCCGACCGGACGGGATTTTTTGTAATCCGATGGCATTGTGCGGAGGCAGATGGTGGACGAGAGGATAGAGAGGCTAAAAAAGAAGGTGCTTTCGCTGCCGCTTGAGCCGGGCGTGTATATCATGCTCGACAAGAGCGGCGAGGTCATATACGTCGGCAAGGCGAAGAAGCTGAAAAACCGCGTCAGCTCATACTTTCAGGAGCAGCAGTCGCACACCGAAAAGACGCGGAAGCTGGTCTCGCACATAAACGACTTCAACTATATCGTCGCGGCGAGCGAGTATGAGGCACTGATGCTCGAGTGCTCGCTGATAAAGCGCCACCAGCCGCAGTACAACATCCTGCTCAAGGACGGCTCGGTGCTGCACTACATCCGCGTGGATATGCGCGAGGAGTACCCCAAGTTTTCGCTGTCCACCTCGCCGAAGGAGGACGGCGCGACCTGGTTTGGGCCGTACTACGGCAGGCATATGGCGCGCACCGCCCTCGAGGCGCTGAGCGAGGCGCTGAAGCTGCCCGAGTGCTCGCGGGTGTTCCCAAGGGACATAGGCAAGGGACGGCCCTGCCTGAACTTTCACATGAATCGCTGCATGGCGCCCTGCACCGGCAAGTTCACAAAGAGTGAGTACCGCGCGCTCATCGAGGAGGGCATCGCGCTGCTGTCGGGCAAGGGCGCGGACGTGGTCGAGCAGCTGAAGGTCGAGATGGCGGACGCCGCAGAGAAGCTGCTGTTTGAAAAGGCGGTGGTGCTGCGCGACCGAGTGAACGCGGTAGAACGCCTGAGCCAGCGACAGCACGTCATCGCGGGCGGCGCACCGGACACCGACGTGTTCGGATTCTACTCGGCGGCGAGGAGCTGCGTGTCGGTGCTGCGCTACATGGACGGCGCGCTCGCCGACAAGGAGGCCGTGCTGATAGAGCAGGCGGTCGAACAGGACGGCGCGGAGATACTCGACGCGTTCATCACGCAGTACTATCTGGCAAAGACCGCGCCGCCGCGCACGATACTGCTGCCGTTCGACATCGAAAACCGCGAAAATCTCGCGCTGATGCTGTCCGAGCGGGTGGGGCGCAAGGTTGAGATACTCGTGCCGCAGCGCGGTGAAAAAATGGAGCTGATGCGCCTTGCCGCGAAGAACGCGCGCGAGGAGGCGGAGCGGGTGACGACCGGTCAGGATCGCGCCGCGCGCGGGCTTGAGCTGCTTCGTGCGGCGCTTGGACTGGAGACCGCGCCCGCGCGTATCGAGGCGTTCGACGTGTCGAACATGGCGGGGCGCGACGTCGTCTCGTCGATGGTGGTCGTCGAGCGCGGGCAGCCGAAGAAGTCGGCGTACCGCCGTTTCAAGATGAAGACAATCGAAGGACAGGACGACTACGCGTCGATGCGCGAGACGATACTTCGGCGCTATCAGCGGGCGATAGACGGCGACGAGAAATTTCTGCCCACGCCCGACCTGATGCTGATAGACGGCGGCGAGGAGCACGCGCGGGTCGCCCGCGACGCGGCAAGCGAGCTTGGGTTCTCGCCGGTGATTTACGGCATGGTCAAGGACAACCGCCACCGCACCCGCGCGCTGATAAGCCCGGACGGCAACGAGATAGCGATAGCCGCAAATCCGCAGCTGTTCGGATTTGTGGGCAGAATACAGGAGGAGGCGCACCGTTTCGCGATAACCTACAACCGCGAGCTGCGCACGAAGAAGCTCTACGGCTCCGAGTTGGAGAAGATAGAGGGAGTGGGCAAGACCCGCCGCGCCGCGCTGCTCAAGAAGTTCGGCTCGGTCAAGAAGATATCGGCGGCGAGCGTGGACGAGCTTGCGGAGGTGGTCACACGACCGGCAGCCGAGGCGGTCTATCGCCACTTCCACGCCGAGCAGGAAGGAGAGAAACAATGAGAGTTATAACCGGTACGGCGCGCGGACGCGCACTCAAGACGCTCGACGGACTTCACACCCGTCCGACCGCCGGCAAGGTCAAGGAGGCGATGTTCAGCATCCTGCACTTTGACCTGGAGGGACGGCGTGTGCTCGACCTGTTTGCCGGCTCGGGACAGCTTGGCATAGAGGCGCTCAGCCGCGGCGCGCGAGAGTGCGTGTTTGTCGACAACGACCGCGCGGCTGTCGCGATAGTGCGCGACAACGTGAAAAAGTGCGGATTTGAGGCGCAGTCGCAGGTGATACAGGGCGACTACGCGGGCTATCTCAAGCGCGGCGAGAAGTTTGACATAATACTCGTCGACCCGCCCTACGCTGACAAATTGTGGAAAAGGACGCTTGAAATTGCGGCAAGATTTGACACGCTGAATTTCGGTGGTATAATAGTGGTAGAGAGCGAGGCGGACGACGCGCTGCCCGAGAGGGTGGGGACGCTCGTTCGCGGTCGCGTGTACGGCTACGGACGCACCAAACTGACCGTCTACACTCGTTCGGAGGAGGAGGATGCCGATGACGGCGATATTCCCGGGCAGCTTTGATCCGTTGACGCTGGGACATCTGGACATGATAAGCCGCGCCGCAGCGATATTCGACAAGGTCGTGGTCGCGGTGATGCACAACAGCCACTCGCAGAAGTCGTCGCTGCTCACGCCGGAGGAACGCGTGGAGCTGATACGCCAGGCGACGCGAGGCATCGAAGGCGTGGAGGCGGTGCAGTTCGAGGGCTTCACCCGCGATCTGTGCGAGCGGTATCGACCGTGCGTCATCGTCAAGGGAGTGCGCAACGTCCGCGACTTTGACTACGAGTGCGAGATAGCCGCCGCCAACCGATACGCCGACGCGGCGGACACGATGTTTCTTCCCGCAAGCGAGAAGTACGGCAACGTGAGCTCGACGATCGTGCGCGAGTTTTTGAAGTACGGCGCGGACATATCGCGGCTCGTCCCCGACTGCGTAAGGACGAAACTTGAATCAAAAAGGTAAACACTTCACGACACAAGAGAGGAGAAAACCACATGGATCGTAATATTGAGGAACTTTTGGAACAGCTTATCACTCAGATAAACGAAGGATTCTCGCTCGGACGCGTGAAGTGCGTGCTCGACCGCGAAAAGCTGCTTGACCTCATCGAGGAGATAAAGGCGGAGCTTCCCGCGGAGATAGAGCAGGCGCGCAACGTCGCCGCCGCCAAGAACGAGATAATCGGCACGGCGAAGCGCGAGGCGGAGGCCATCAAACGTGCGGCGGAGGAGCGCGCGCGCCAGATGGTCTCGAACGACGGCATAGTCGTCGCGGCGCGGCAGAAGGCAAACGAGATGGTCGCCGCCGCCGAGCAGAAGACCAAGGAGCTTCGTCTCGCGACCAACCGCTATGTCGACGACGCGCTCGGCAGGGTGGAGGAGGCGCTCGGCGAGGCGCTGAACGAGGTCAAGACCTCGCGCGGAAACTTCAAACAGGCGAGCAAATAAGTCGGACAGCGGCGGATGTCGCGCGAGCGTCGCGGGTGTCCGCAGGTCGACATAAATAGGCATTGAGGAAAGAGTCACCGTCTGCGGTGGCTCTTTTTTGCTGTCAAGTTTACATAAATCGGCAACTTTTCATCGAAAATCCAAAAGTCGTTAAAATCGTGTTCGAATGTTAGAATAATTTGTGGTGAATTTGCCGTTACTACATCTTGTACCGAATTGAAGCAGATGGCACAAGATGAGCGGCGAAAGCGGGCGCACCCGTACATTTGTACACATAAAAATCACTCGAACAGGCGTTTTAGTTAGCGAAAATCTGCCATTTGAGGGCTTTTTGACGCTTAATCGAGGAAAAAGTTCAAAAATAGGGCTTGCATTTTCCGGAGGAAATGAGTATACTATCCATGTAAGTGGGGAGAAGTGGTGAATTATCCCCATAAAGTGGTGAGAGGTGGAAAATGACAGGCAACTGGCGCTGTACTTTAGACGTGAAAGGTCGCCTCGCAGTTCCCTCCAAGTTGAGGAGTGAGCTGGGAGAGCGTTTTCATGTCACGAAGGGTGCGGAAGGCTGTCTGACGGCGTACTCCGACGAGTCGTGGCAGGAGATGTCCGAACGGATAAAGACATATCCCAGCGCGCGGCAGAGGGTGCTCCGCCGAATGCTTTTCGCCAACGCCGCCACTTGCGAGCCGGACGCACAGGGACGCATACTCATTCCGAAAGAGCTGCGCGACTATGCGGGTCTCGGCAAAGATGTGACCTTTATCGGGGTTGACGAGAGCGCGGAGATATGGGATACCGCCAAGTGGGAGGAGTTCAACGCGTCGCTCACCGCGGACGACCTCGCCGCCGCGTTGGACGAGATCTGATGGAGGAAGGCAAGTTCACCCACCGTCCGGTGCTGCTCGACGAGTGCATCGACGCGCTCGCGATAAAGCCGAACGGACGCTACGCCGACCTGACGCTCGGCCGCGCGGGACATTCGAGAGAGATTGCGCGTCGGCTGACCGACGGCGGCAGGCTCTACGGCATCGACCGCGATGAGACGGCGATAGTCGAGGCGGGGGAGAACCTCCGCGAGTTTTCGGACAGGGTGGAGCTGATACGCTGCGACTTTCGGTTTGCGGCGGACGAGCTTCGCGGGCGCGGTGTCGACTCGCTCGACGGCGTGCTGATGGACTTGGGAGTGTCCAGCCCGCAGCTGGACGACGCGTCGCGCGGATTCAGCTACATGGCGGACGCGAGGTTGGACATGCGGATGGACCGCAGCGCCGCTTTGAGCGCCTACGAGGTGGTCAACGACTGGGAGGAGAGCGAGCTTAGCCGCATCCTTCGCGACTACGGCGAGGAGCGGTTCGCGGGTCGGATAGCGGCGGAGATAGTGCGTTCGCGTCCGATAGAGACGACGTTTCAGCTGGTCGACGTGATAAAGCGAGCGCTTCCGGCGGCGGCAAAACGGGAGGCACAGCATCCCGCAAAGCGCAGCTTTCAGGCGATACGCATCGCGACCAACGACGAACTGGGCGCGCTTCGCGACGGACTCGAGAGCGTGTTTGAGCTGATGGCACCCGGAGGTCGGATGGCGGTGATAAGCTTTCACTCGCTGGAGGACAGGATAGTCAAGAACTTCTTTTCGGACAAGGCAAAGGGCTGCATCTGCCCGCCGGATTTTCCGGTGTGCGTGTGCGGACACAAACCGGAGCTTTTGCAGATAACCAAAAACCCGATAGTTTCGACCGAACGTGAACTGAACGAAAATCCACGCGCGCGCAGCGCAAAACTGCGCGTCGGCGAGAAAATCTAAACGAGGATGCAGGAGGACAAGTGATGCAGTCGGAGGCGATAAATCGCAATTACGGAGAGAGCGTGGCATATGATCTGTCACGCTTTGATAACCGTGTACGCGTTCGTGAGGCGCTCGCAAACGAGGCGGTAGTCACGCCGGATATGCCGCGCGCACATTCCCGCGCGAAGGCGGAGGCCAAGGCAAAGACGCGTCATCTGCCCATCAGCGCGTTTACGATAGTCAGCTATGTCGTGATAACCGTGCTCGCGCTGATGCTGCTCATGAGCTACATGACGCTCAACGAGATAGCGGTGGACACTTCGCGTATGCAGAACGAACTCTCACAGCTCCAGAGCGACGGCGCAAAGCTGCTTGTCGAGTACGAGCGCGCGATGAATGTCGGCGATCTCGCGGCAAAGGCATCCGCCGCAGGGATGTACGCCCCCGGAGCGGATCAGATAGGCTATGTGGACATCAGCCGCAGTGACAAGGCCACCGTCTATTCGACCGAGAGCGAGGGCGGATTCTTTGAGAACATAGAAAAATTCTTCCTCGCGGTGGGAGGATACTTCGAGTAAGATCGGCATAGCGGAGCAAGCAGACAAATATACTTCATGTGTGCAACGACAGTCAGATGAGGAGGGGGGAAGCATCCCCCCTTTAGTGCTCGAATAAGGGCAAAACCCAGCGGACA
Organism: uncultured Oscillospiraceae bacterium; assembly: GCA_964493515.1. GTDB lineage: Bacteria > Bacillota > Clostridia > Oscillospirales > JAAYOS01 > CANRIN01. The sequence continues at coordinate 60,677 of CAZBNJ010000002.1, forward strand.
CACGGAGGCTCAGATGGAAGACAGCATCCAAAGGAAAAAAGCGGACAGAACCCAGCGGAAAAAAGCGGATAATAAGCGCACGGTCGGAACGCAGCCTCGCACCGACCGCTTTATGATGTACCGCATATGGGCGATAGAGCTGCTGCTTATCGTGGTGGGCTTCAGTATGCTCGTGTGGCAGCTCTACCGCATACAGATAGTCAACAAGGACTACTACGAGCAGCGCGCGATAAGCCAGCAGACGCGCGGCTCGATAATCGACGCCGACCGCGGCGTGATATACGACCGCAACGGCACGACGCTCGCTGTCTCCGCGTCCGCCGAGACGATACAGCTTTCGCCGAAGAATATCAAGGACGACGCGGAGGCGCAGCTGATATCCAAGGGACTTTCGGAGATACTCGGACTTGACTATGACACGGTGTACAAAAAGACCGAGAACCGCAAGCTCGCCTATCAGCTGATAAAGCGCAAGGTGGAGCAAGACGTGGCGGACGAGATACGCGAGTTCAAGGTGGCAAACGGCGGTCTGCCCGCGATCGAGATAGTCGCGGACACCAAGCGGTACTACTCGTTCGGCAGCTTCGCGTCGCAGATAATCGGCTTTGTCGGCGTGGACAACGAGGGACTGGAGGGCGTCGAGGCGTACTATGACACGACGCTGACCGGCGTGGAAGGAAAGGTCGTGAGCGCAAAGAACGCCGCGGGCACGTCCATGCCGTTCAAGTTTGAGAAGTATTACGACGCGCAGGACGGACAGTCGATAGTGCTGACCATCGACCAGACGCTTCAGCAGATACTCGAGACGCATCTCGAGGACGCAATAATCCGCAACGACATACAGCGCAAGGGCGTCGGCATAATCATGAACGTGAACACCGGCGAGATACTGGCGATGGCGACCACCGACGGCTGCGACCTGAACGATCCGCGCGAGCTTACCGACAAGGACCGCGAACAGCTCGAGGGCCTGGAGGGCGACGAGTACACCACGAAGCTGTCCGAGCTGCAATACGCGCACTGGCGAAACAAGGCGATAAGCGACACCTATCAGCCCGGTTCGGTCTTTAAGGTCGTCACGCTCTCGATGGCGCTGGAGGAGGGAGTCGTGACCGAGGAGACGACCTTCAGCTGCACCGGCTCGACGCGCGTGAGCGGCTGGGGAAAGCCGATAAGCTGCTGGAAAAAGGCGGGTCACGGCACGCAGACGCTTCAGCGCGCGCTGCAAAACTCGTGCAACCCCGCGTTTATAAACATCGGTCTGAGGATAGGCCAGGAGCGCTTCTACGACTATCTCCAGGCATACGGATTCGGTCAGTACACGAACATCGACCTGCCGGGCGAGGCGACCGGACTGCTCTTCGACCGCGCGAACTTCCTTTCGCAGGATGTCTCGCTTGCGGTCGCGAGCTTCGGCCAGACCTTTACCGTCACGCCGATACAGATGATAACCGCGGTGTCGGCGGTGGTCAACGGCGGCTATCTCATGAGGCCGTATATGGTAAAAGAGGTGCGCAACGCCGACGGTACGGTCGCGTCGGTTACCGAGCCCACGGTCGTGCGCCAGGTGATAAGCGAGGAGACGTCGGCGCTGATGTGCAAGCTGATGGAGGGCGTCGTCGCCGACGGTTCGGGACGCAACGCCCAGGTCACCGGCTATCGCATCGGCGGCAAGACCGCGACGTCCGAGAAGATAGGCGAGGCGAACAGCGAGGGCAAGTACGACGTAAGCTTCCTTGCGGTCGCGCCGGCGGACGATCCGGAGATAGCGATGCTCGTCATACTCGACACCCCGGGCGAGTCGATACCGCAGAACCAGCGCTCGGGCGGATATATCGCCGCGCCGCTTGCCGGCGATATCCTCGAGGACGTGCTGCCCTATCTCGGCTATGATCCGGAGTATACCGGCGCGGAGCTGTTCGGCGCACAGACCACGCTGCCGAACGTCAGTGGGCTTTCGACCGAGGAGGCAAAGGCGACGCTCACCGCCAAGGGATTCAAGGAGATAGTCTTTGCCGACGAGGGCGAGACGATAACCGGTCAGATACCCGCCGCCGGAGCGAAGGTCGTGACCTCCTCCAAGGTGATACTCTACACGCAGGGCGATGCGCCGTCGGACATGGTGACCGTGCCGAGCGTCGTGGGACTGTCGCCGGAGAGCGCGAACGCAAAGCTGACGAACTCGGGACTCTATCTGCGCCCGACCGGAGCGCTCGGCTCGTCGACATCGACGATAGCCGCCGCGAGCCAGTCGGTGGATGCGGGAACAGAAGTGCCGCGCGGCACGATAGTGGAAGTCAGCTTCCTTGACAGCAATGTCGGCGACTATGCCGCAAGCGGCGTGGGATGAAAGGAGCAGAACAATGACGCTTAAAAACTTGATCGAGGGCGCGGAGGTGCTCGGCTGCACCGCCGACCTCGAGTCGGATATAACATCGGTCACGTCGGACAGCCGAAAGGTGATACCCGGCTCGCTGTTCGTTGCCGTTCCGGGGTTCAAGGAGGACGGCGCGAAATATGTCCCGTCGGCGCTCGAAAAGGGCGCGGCGGCGGTGATATCCGCGCAGGACATACCGAACTGCCCGACCGTTGCGGTGAAGAACGTGCGCCGCGAGCTCAGCCGCGTGTCCGCGAACTTCTTCTCCCGCCCGACCGCCCGCATGACGGTGGTGGGCATCACCGGCACAAACGGCAAGACCACGTCGAGCTATCTCGTGCGCCACATCCTTAGGAGCGTTGGCGGAGTTGGCGTCGGGCTTATCGGCACGAACGAGATAATCGTCGGCGGCGAGGCGGTGGAGGCTGTGCGCACCACCCCCGAGTCGGTCGAGATACAGGAGCTGTTCTCGCGGATGCTTGCGTCCGGCGAGCGCCACGCGGTGATGGAGGTCTCCTCGCACGCGCTCGCGCTCGACCGAGTAGCCGACGTGCACTACTCGGTGGCGGCGTTCACCAACCTGACCCGCGACCACCTGGATTTCCACGGCGACATGGAGAGCTACTATCAGGCAAAGAAGCTGCTGTTTTCGATGTGCGACAGGGCGACGATAAACCTCGACGACGAGTACGGCGCGCGGCTGGCAGGCGAAGTGCGCTGCCCGCTGATAACCACCTCGGCTCGCGGGGCGAGGGACGCCGATGTGCTCGCGACGAACATCGAGTACCGCGCGGAGGGGGTCAGATTCGTCGCCGAAAAGAGCGACGAACGCGCAATCGTTGACCTGAAGATACCCGGTGAGTTTTCGGTGCACAACGCGCTGACCGCCATCGGTGTCGCGCTGAGCCTCGGTATCTCGCTTGCCGACGCCGCGAAAGCGCTTGGCGATTTTAACGGCGTGAAGGGACGCGCGGAGCTGGTCGACGTCCCCGCCGACTATTCGGTGGTCATCGACTACGCCCACACGCCGGACGGCATCGAGAACATCCTGCGCGCGCTGCGCACGTCGGCGGAGGGAAGGCTCATCATCCTGTTCGGCTGCGGCGGCGACCGCGACCGCACCAAGCGTCCGATAATGGGGGAGACCGCCGAGCGGCTTGCCGACTTCTGCGTGGTCACGTCGGACAATCCGCGTACCGAGGAGCCGCAGTCGATAATCGACGAGATAGTCGGCGGCATGACCGACGAGCGCAAGCGGGTGGTGATACCCGACCGCCGCGAGGCGATAGCGTGGGCGCTCGGTCACGCACAGGCGGGCGACGTGGTGTTGCTTGCCGGCAAGGGACAGGAGACCTATCAGGAGATAAACGGAGTGAAGCATCATCTGGACGAGAGGGAAGTTGTGGCGGAGTTTTTCGCAAAGTAAGAGGAACGGAGGAAGTCAGGGATGAGGTTTGATGTTTTGGTCGCGAGCGCCTCGGCGGGCGTGCTGTCGCTCATTGTGGCGGCGATAATGGGCAGGGGGTTCATACCCTTCCTGCGGCGCAAGCACTTTGGACAGGAGATACGCGAGGACGGGCCGAAGTGGCACGCGTCCAAGGCGGGAACGCCCACAATGGGCGGATTTCTGTTCATCACCGGAATACTCGTGGCGGCGGTGGCGTTCATCTTCGCGTGGATAGCCTACGACGGCGACGTGATGCTTCCGGCGGTGGTGATATTCCTGTTTGCGCTCGGATTTGGGGCCATCGGCTTTCTCGACGACTTTGTCAAGGTCGCGAAGCACCGCAACCTGGGGCTTAACGTGATACAAAAGCTGGTGCTCCAGATAGCGTGGTCGCTCGCGTTTGTCAGCTATCTGCGCTTTGAGGGTTTTGTCAGCCCGGACATCGTGATACCCTTTACCGACATTGTCATCCACCTCGAGTGGGTGGTGTATCTGGTGTTCGCGGTGCTCGCGATAGTCGCGACGGTAAACGCGGTGAACTTCACCGACGGCGTGGACGGACTGCTCGGCTGCGTGACCCTTCCGGTCATGGTGTTCTTCGTCGTTGCCGCGGCGTGTGAGGACAACGTGTCGGCGGGCGTCATCGCGGGCGCGACGGCGGGCGGCGTGGTCGGCTTTCTCATCTACAACTTCAACCCCGCAAAGGTGTTCATGGGGGACACCGGATCGCTGTTCCTCGGCGGCATGGTATGCGCGCTGGCGTTTGCGCTCAATCAGCCGCTTATCATTCCGATAGTCGGACTTATCTACGTTATCGAGATACTTTCGGTCGTGCTTCAGGTCGTATACTTCAAGGCGACCCACGGCAAGCGGCTGTTCCGTATGTCGCCGATACATCACCACTTCGAGATGGGCGGCTGGAGCGAGAAGAAGATATGTCTCGTGTTCGGCGCGATAACGCTTCTCATGTGCGTGATCGGCTACATATCGCTGTACGGCTTTAATATCGGGGTAGTGTGATTTCAAGCAAATTCTTTTGGGAGGGTGCCAATGCAGTCGGAAGAGAACATTAGCCAGCAGAAAAAACGCCGCAGAGCGCTTGAGCAGCCGGAGAGGACTATGGGGCCGATGGATATGCCCTTCCTGCTGCTCGTTATCCTGCTGTTCTCCATCGGTACGATAATGATGTTTTCGGCGAGCTACGCCTCGGCGTATACATACCAGGGAAGCTCGACGCACTTTCTTGTCAAGCAGGCTGCCATCGGCGCGGCGGGCATCGCTCTCATGCTGGTGGTCAGCAGGTTCAACTATCAGCAGTTCCGCTGGATGAGCATCGGCGCGATGGCGGTGGCGATCGTGTCGCTGGTGCTGGTGCTTTTCATCGGCAAGGAGGGCGGCGGCGCGACCCGCTGGATATACATTGGGCCGATAAGCTATCAGCCGAGCGAGCTTGCGAAACTTGCGGTAATCATGTGCTTCTCGATGCTGCTCGCGCAGAAAAAGGAGAAGCTCAAGACCTTCAAATACGGCATCCTTCCGTTCGGCATAATCCTCGGCGCGATATGCGTTCTGATGTACTTCCAGCCGCACCTCTCGGGCATGATACTCATAGTTGTGGTCGGCGCGTCGCTGATGTTTATCGGCGGAGTGAACTACAAGTGGTTCTTCGGTGTAGGTGCCGCCGGCGCCGCGGGCATCTGGGTGATAATGAATCAGATGGCGCACAGCTCGGCGCGTCTGCGCATCTGGAAAAATCCGTGGATCGATCCGCAGGGCGACGGCTATCAGATAATCCAGTCGCTTTACGCGGTCGGCTCGGGCGGATTTCTCGGCGTGGGCATCGGCAAGAGCCGGCAGAAGTACCTCTACATCCCCGAACCGCAGAACGACTTCGTGTTCGCCATCGTCTGCGAGGAGCTTGGATTCGTCGGGGCGTGCGTGGTGCTCGCACTGTTCGCACTGCTGATAATCCGCGGCTACTGGATAGCGGTCAAGGCGCGCGACAAGTTCGGTTCGCTGTTGGTGGCGGGAGTTACGACGCTGTTCGCGGCGCAGGTGTTCCTGAATGTCGCGGTCGTGACGAATCTGCTTCCCACGACCGGTGTGAGCTTGCCGTTCTTCAGCTACGGAGGCTCATCACTGCTGATACAACTTATCGAAATGGGCATAGTCCTAAGCGTGTCGAGGCAGATACCCGCCTCGAAATCCGGTTAAGGGGGTGATTGAGCGATGAAGGTGTTGTTTACCTGCGGCGGCACGGCGGGGCACATAAATCCGGCGATAGCCGTCGCGCGGATGGTGCTCGACCGCCGTCCTGGCAGCGAGGTGCTGTTTGTCGGCGCGACCGGCGCGATGGAGACGCAGCTCGTTCCGCGCGAGGGATTTCACATCGAGACGGTGAAGATAGGCAGCTTTGCGCGCGGATTCAAGCCGTCGGCGATAAAGCACAACTTTCAGGTGGCACGGATGCGCCGCGCCGCACTCAAACGCGCCCGTGAGATAATCAATGAATTCAAGCCGGACGTGGTCGTCGGGACAGGGGGATTTGCGAGCTATCCGGCGGTTGCCGCGGCGCAGAAGATGGGCATCCCCACCGCGATACACGAGTCGAACGTCAAACCCGGACTTACGACCTCGGTGCTCGCAAAGAAGGCGGACAGGATAATGGTCGGCTTTGCCGAGGCGGCGAATCACTATAAGAACCCTGAGCGCATGGTGGTCACCGGCACACCCGTCCGCGAGGAGTTCATCTACACCAAGCGTGAGGACGCTCGTGCGCGTATGGGCATATCCCCCGACGAAAAGCTGGTGGTCAGCTACTGGGGAAGCCTCGGCGCGCGAGAGATGAACAAGTGCATCGCGCGCGTGATGAAGCTCGAGTGCTGCGACGGCGGCAGGTTCAGGCACATCCACTCGACCGGAAGCTTTGGCTGGAAGTGGATGCCCGACTTTATCCGCGAGCTTGGGGTGGATCTCGAGAGCCATCCCGCGATAGATATGCGCGAGTACATCTACGACATGTCCGACGCGACGGTCGCCGCCGATCTGATGGTCTGCCGCGGCGGCGCGTCCACGCTCGGCGAGATAGTCGCGGCGGCAAAGCCAGCGATAATCATACCTTCGCCGAACGTGGCGGAAAATCACCAGGAGCCGAACGCCCGGGCGCTCGAGGACGCGGGCGGCGCGGTGGTGATAGTTGAAAAGGACTGCACGCCCGAGCGGCTGTACTCGACGATAAACGATCTGCTCGACGACAGCGAGCGCCTGGACAGAATGTCCGCCGCGCTTCGCGAGCGAGCCGTGCTTGACGCGACCGAGCGCATATACGAGGTCGTGCGGACGCTTGCCGATGACAAGTAACCGTATCGCTCCGCGCCGAATAGTATGCTTTGGGACGCAAGCTGCGCCCAAAACCGTATGTTCGGAGGCGGATATGAGCGCTTACATAATAGAAGGCGGAAGCAAGCTCTACGGCAGCGCCCGCGTACACGGAGCGAAGAACAGCGCGCTGCCGATACTTGCGGCGTGCATACTCACAAACGGCGAGTGCGTCATCGACGACTGCCCGCCGCTTCGGGACGTGGAAGGCACTGTCAGGATACTGCGGCGGCTGGGCGCGTCGGTCGTGCGCGACGGGGACACGCTGGCGGTGAAGGCGGACAGCCTTGACAAAAACGACATTCCGGACAGTCTGATGCGCGAGATGCGCTCGTCGGTCATCTTTCTCGGCGCGCTCACCGCGAGATACGGCAGCGCAAAGCTGAGCTATCCCGGCGGATGCGAGCTTGGACCGCGACCGATAGATCTGCACCTCGCCGGAATGCGCGCACTCGGCGCGAAAATCGTCGAAAGCGGCGGAGGCATCGAGTGCAGCGCGCCGGACGGACTTCGCGGGACGGACATCTCGCTTGGCATACCGTCGGTCGGCGCGACCGAGAACATCATGCTCGCGGCGACTGCGGCAAAGGGCAGAACGCGCATCTTCAACCCCGCGCGCGAGCCGGAGATCGTCGACCTGCAAAACTTTCTTGTGGCTATCGGAGCGGACGTGCGCGGCGCGGGCGGTTCGATAATCGAGATCGAGGGCAGGAAACGACTGCACGGCGCGCGTCATCGCGTGATACCCGACCGCATCGTCGCCGCGACATACATGGCGGCGGTAGCAAGCGCGGGCGGCGCGGTGAGCATTGAAAACGCCCGACCCGCGGACATCGCGTCGGTAAGCGCGGTGCTGCGTGAGGCGGGAGTGGACGTGCGCGAGAGCGCAAACCGCATTGAGGTTTCAAGCGACGGCAGGCTGAAGTCGGTGCGGCCGATAAAGACGCAGGTATACCCCGGATTTCCCACCGACGCGCAGTCGATAATCATGTCGGTCATGGCAACGGCTCAGGGCACAACGATGTTTGTGGAGAACATATTTGAAAGCCGCTATCGACACGCGGGCGAGCTTATACGGATGGGAGCGGACATACGGGTCGAGGGACGCGTGGCGGTGGTCGGAGGAGTGAAGCGGCTGTACGGCGCAAGCGTCGGCGCGACCGACCTTCGCGGCGGCGCGGGACTGGTGGTCGCGGCGCTCGGAGCGGAGGGCAGGACGACCGTCGGCGGCATAGAGTTCATCGAGCGAGGATACTGCAAGCTGGACGAGTCGCTCGCAAATCTCGGCGCGAACATATCGAGAACATAAAAGCAAAGGAGCAGGAAGGATGGCAAAGACGAGACGCAGACCGCGGCAGTCGAGGCGAGGAAGCCCCGGCTGCCTGTCCGTGCTGTTTTTGCTCATCTGTGTCATAGCTGCTGCGGTGGCTGCGATATTCATTTTCTTCAAGATGCGCACCATAGAGGTCGTCGGCGCCGAGCACTACACGCCCGAGCAGGTCGCGGCGGCGTCGGAGGCGGAGATAGGCTCGAACCTGGTGTTTATATCGAAGAGTAGAATGACCCACGGCATATTCGGCGAGCTGCCGTATGTCAGCGAGGTGCGCATAAACCGCAAACTGCCGGATACGCTGGTGATAACGGTAAGCGAGACCCACGCGGCGGCGTATGTCGCCGACGGCGGCGTGTACTGGCTGATAGACCCTTCGGGCAAGCTGCTTGAGCGCAGGCTCGACTGCCCGAGCGGAATCATGGAGATAACCGGCGCAAAACCGCTCATGCCGGTCGTTGGCAGCAAGGTCGACTTCGGCGAGGAGAGCGCGTTGAAGCTGGACACCTTCATCGCTGCGGTGGACGCGCTTGAGCGCAGGGGATTCATAGGCGAGGTGCAGAGCATCGACATAAGCGGAGTGTATGACCTGTCGATACGCTGCTGCGGACGGTTCGACGTCGATCTCGGCGCGCCGGAGGAGCTGGACTACAAGCTTGACTACCTCGACGCGATAATAAACGAGAAGCTGCGACCGAACCAAAAAGGCTCGATAGACCTCAGCAAACTCATCGAAAAAGGGGAGGCCCGATTCCTGGAGGAGTATTAGTCGGCAAATTTTGCATAAAAAATGTTCGCGGACGCTATTGACCTAAAGCAAAAAACGCGATAGAATAAGATAGTATATCTGGATTTATCAGCCGGATTCGGCTTTCAACAATAAATAGGCAGGAGGAAGTCAAAATGAGCATAGGTCTCGAAATGGATACCGGGTTTGACGCGGGCGTCGTCATAAAGGTCATAGGTGTCGGCGGCGGCGGATGCAACGTCGTTAACCGCATGATAAACGCGGGCATGCGCGGCGTGGAGTTCGTGGCGGTCAACACCGACAGCCAGGCGCTCCAGAGCTCCAACGCGACCCAGAAGATAAAGATCGGCGAAAAGCTGACCGGCGGACGCGGAGCGGGTTCCAACCCGGACATCGGCCGCAAGAGCGCTGAGGAGGCTCGCGCGCTTATCGACAAGGCGCTCGAGGGCAGCAACATGGTCTTTATCACGGCGGGCATGGGCGGCGGTACCGGAACCGGCGCTGCGCCGATAATCGCCGAGATAGCGCGAGAGAAGGGCATACTTACCGTCGGCGTCGTCACGCGCCCGTTCCTGTTCGAGGGCAAGCGCCGCATGACGCAGGCGAACGCGGGAATAGACGAGCTGCACGGCAAGGTCGATTCGCTGGTGGTCATCCCCAACGAGCGCCTGAAGAACGTCAGCGAGAAGGAGATAACCTTCCTCAACGCGTTTGAGATAGCGGACGATGTCCTGCGCCAGGCGGTGCAGTCGATATCCGACCTGATAAAGGTCGTCGGACTGATAAACGTCGACTTTGCGGACGTGCAGTGCGTCATGGAGAACGCCGGTTTTGCCCACATGGGTGTCGGCCGCGCGTCGGGCAAGAACAAGGCGGAGGACGCGGCGCGTCTCGCCATCCAGTCGCCGCTGCTCGAGACCTCGATAAACGGCGCTCGCGGCGTCATCCTCAACGTGACCGGCTCGCAGAGCCTGCGTCTCGAGGACGTCACCATCGCGGCGAGCATGGTCCAGGAGGCGGTCAGCGAGGACTGCAACATCATCTTCGGTGCGGGCTTTGACGATTCGCTCGACGATGAGATACGCATCACCGTCATCGCCACCAACTTTGAAAACGACGAGAACCACGCGGGGCTTACCCCGAGTGTTCCGGCGGGCAACGCGCCGACCGAGAGCGATACGACTACGACCCGCGCGCCCGCCCCGATGCCGATGACGAACAGCCCGAGCGGCAGTGAGGACGAGGATCTCGAGGATCTTATCCGTATGTTCGAGCGCCGCGACGGCAAGTAATCAGTACATAAGCAAAAAGGAAGCCGACAGGCTTCCTTTTTTCATCCGTTTTTGATCTGCGGAGCTCACTTCACGCGGTAGCGCAGCGCCATGAGGCTGTCAGCGAAGTGGACGTTCTCGATCTCGAGCGCGGCGTTCGACGGGTGTATGTCGCGGTTGGTGAAGTTCCACACGCCGCTGTACCCGAGGTCGGAGAGGTGCTCGACCGTGTCGACGGCCGCGGACGGAGGGAGCGTCAGCACGGCGACGGCAGGGTGATAGCGCCGCGAGTATTCGTCGAGCATATCCATCGGAAAGACGCTTATTCCGTTTATCTCCTGACCGATGACCTTTTCGTCTATGTCGAAGGCAGCGAGTATGACAAAACCGCAGTCCTGAAAGTCGAAGTTTCCGAGCAGCGCGCGTCCGAGGTTGCCCACGCCTATAAGTACCGCGCCCTGGCGGTCGTCAAGTCCGAGTATCGCCGCTATCTCGTCGTGCAGGTTCTGGACATTGTAGCCGTAGCCCTGCTGACCGAAGCCGCCGAAGCAGTTGAGATCCTGCCGCACCTGTGACGCGGTGAATCCGAGCGCCGCCGCAAGCTCGTGCGAGGATATGCGCGGAGTGCCGTTCGAGACAAGCTCCTGGAGGTAGCGATAATATTTCGGAAGTCGGCGTATCACAGCGTTTGAGGGCTTACGCTTCTCACCATTCTTTCCATCCATTGTGTATACCATCCCATTTGTACAAGTGATGTTTTATTATACAGCTAATTCGGCGCGTTGTCAAATCATTAACGACATTTGCAAAGGTTGACCTTTTGCGGCGGATACAGTATAATACTACATAGCGACACGGCTCGACCCAGTGGCTTTGCCGCGCGATATCTCAAAAGAAGACAGAGGTCGGATATGCCCGGGATATATAATTTTTGCTGGTATTTTCTGATATTCAGCTTCATCGGCTGGTGCATGGAGACGGCGCTGGTGTCCTTCCAGCAGAAGCACTTCGTCAACCGAGGCTTCCTGGCGGGCCCGATATGCCCCATCTACGGCTCGGCGATGTGTCTGATAATCCTGGCGCTCACGCCGGTCAAGCTCACCGTGCTCGCGAACGGCGTGACGACGGTGGGGGTTATCGTGCTGCTGCTTGCAAGCGCGGTCATCGCGTGCGTGGTCGAGTATTTCGTCGGCTTCCTGCTTGAAAAGATGTTCCATCAGCGCTGGTGGGACTACTCCGACCACAGGATAAACCTGAACGGGCGGATAGCCGTGCCCGAGTCGCTCGCGTGGGGACCGCTCGCCACGCTTGCGATACTTTTTCTCGTGCCGTGGCTGGACTCGATGATCGCGCTCATACCGCAGGCAATAGGCTACGCCGCGCTCGCCGTCATCGCCGTGGTGATACTTGCGGATGTCCTGCGCATATTGCAGAAGATGAGCACATTCGACCGGCTTTCCGAATCGCTTCGTGCGGGCGCAGAGGAGTTCCGCGCGCTTATGGAAAAGATAGTTGAGCGGGAGAGCCTGAAACAGCGCGAGCGCCGCGTGCGGCGTGTGCGTCGGGCAAGAAAGCTGCGCGCCCGACTGTCCGCCGCCTATCCGAAGCTGGGTGAAAAGTGGCGCGTGATACGCGACGAGGAGCAGGATGACAAGGACCGATAATTTGCGATAAAGGGGAGGGACTTTAATGACGCTCAAACGATGGCTCGCGGCGGCGGTGGCACTGCTGCTGCTCACATCCGCGGCCGCATACGCTGCGGGCGGCGGAACAAGCTCCGACCCGGTCGCGACGCTTGGATACATAGAAAAGCAGTTCGTTCCGAAGGTGGAGCGAAACCTGAAGGACGCGGTGGCGTCCGCCGAGCCTGCTCTCCGCGCGTCGCTGAACGATGCGACAAGCAGGCTGCGCGAGATACAGCGAAGCGGCGTTTCGACAAGCAAGGACGCGATAGCCGAAAGCATAGTATACGAGGGCACGATGCACGCGCTGGACGACGGCATCTACCGTACGGCGACCGCCCCGACGACGCTCAGTCTCGCGGACGGCGAGCAGGTGATTGTCGCGTGCGGCGGCGAGCTGACACTGCTCAGCGGAAGCGCCGATTTCTCCGGAGAGCGGAGCGGAACGGTGGTCTGCGCGACGAACGGATATGCCTATTACAGCGGTCTGCCGATGACGCTCGGCGCGCGGTACATCGCCGCAAGCGATGACGCGGCGACCGGCGCGATAGCCAAGGGCAGCGCGACCTTCCAGGTATACGGGAGCTACCAGGTGGTGCCGGCGATACAGGCGCGCCACACCGACGCTGCGCTGGCGCTTCAGTCGCTTGGGTTGATGCGCGGCACCGACAAGGGCTTTGAGCTTGAGCGCGGCGCGACCCGTCTGGAGGCGCTGATAATGTTTTTGCGGCTGATAGGCGAGGAGGACGAGGCGCTTGCGTACAGCGGCACGCAGCCGTTTACCGACCTTCCGGCTTGGGGAGGGGGAGCACCCGCCAAATACGTCGGCTACGCGTGGTCAAAGGGCTACACCAACGGCGTGAGCGAGACGCGGTTCGGCGCGAACGACCCGGTCACCTTTGAGATGTACGCGACCTTCATCCTGCGCGCGCTCGGGTACAGCGAGACTGCGGGAGATTTTTCATGGGTCAGCGCGCCCGCCGACGCTGTAAAGCTCGGGGTGCTGACCGCCTATGAGCGCGAGAGCATAGCGCGGCGCAGCTTCTGCCGCGACAGCATGGCGTACATAAGCTGGGAGGCGCTTGACGCAAAGAACTCGCGCGGCGATAAGCTCTACGCGAAGCTGATAAACGCCGACGTGTTCACCTCGCAGGAGTACAGAACGGCAACGCGGAGCGGAGTACGCGTGCTCGGCGAGTAACCACTTTCCCTGTTTTGAATAGTATGTGGTGTAACTTCAAAACAGGAGGTACTTGGATATGAACTGCAACTGCAACGGAACTACCGGTCTTTTCTGCGGCAACCGCAACGAGTGGCTGTGGATCGTCATCATCGCCATCGTGCTCATCGTCCTTTTCGGCTGCTGCGACTGATCTGAAACCGTTCTCGGGAAAACAGGGGAGCCATCCCCTGTTTTCTCGGCAGAAAATACGGACAAGCCCGGAGGAAAACCAATGGACAGGATAAAAGCCGCGATATTCGATCTGGACGGCACGCTGATAGACAGCATGGGCGCGTGGCACAACGCCGACGTGCAGTTTCTCACGCGCAGAGGTCTGCCGCTTGAACAGGAGTATTTCGACCATATAAAAGCCATGCCGTTTGCCGCTGCCGCCGACTACACGATGGAGCGGTACCACCTCGACGAGAAGCCGGAGGACGTCATCGCCGAGTGGCGCGGATATGTGCAGGATGCCTACGACCATACCATCCCGCCAAAGGACGGTGCGCTCGAATATCTGGCATATCTCAAGACCCGCGGAACAAAGATTGCGCTTGCTACCTCCAGCGAGCGGACACTCTGTGAGGGAGCGCTCCGGAGGCTGGGGATAGACAAATATGCTGACGTGCTGACATTCACCCACGAGGCGGCGCGGCCGAAAAATTTTCCCGACGTGTATCTGCTCGCGGCGGAGCGGCTGGGCGCGTCGGTGGATGAGACGGCTGTCTATGAGGACGCGATCATCGGGGTCAGGTCGGCGAAGTCGGGCGGATTCTTCACCGTCGCGGTATACGACGACGCGTCGGCGCACAACTGGGACGAGATGAGCTTGATAGCCGACCGCGCGGTACGCGATCTGAGGGAGCTGATGCGATGAGGATGACCGGCGCCCAGGCGATAATTGAGATACTGCGCGAGCAGGGGACAGCCACCGTTTTCGGCTATCCCGGAGCGAACGTGCTCGAGATATACCGCGCGCTCGCCGCGTCGGACATCCGCCACATCCTGACATCGAGCGAGGCGGGTGCGGCCCACGCGGCGGACGGCTTTGCGCGCGTCGGCGGAGGTGTCGGCGTGTGCATCGCGACGAGCGGTCCCGGCGCGACAAACCTCGTCACCGGCATCGCCACCGCGTATATGGACTCGTCGCCGGTGGTGTTCATCACCGGAAACGTGCCCCGCGCGCAGGTCGGAACGGACAGCTTTCAAGAGGTGGACATAACCGGCATAACGCTGCCGATAACCAAGTGGAACATGCTTGTGCGCTCGCCGGACGAACTGGTCGAGTCGCTGCGCACCGCGTTTCGGGTCGCGCGCGAGGGACGGCCGGGGCCGGTGCTGGTGGACGTCCCGCGCGATGTCGCAAACGGTCTGTGCGACTACTCGCCGAAAAGCCCTGAAGCGTTGCGCGCCAAAGCTCCGAGCGCCGACGACATTGACGCGGCAGCCGCGCTTATCGAACGCTCGACCCGACCGGTGATCCTCGCCGGCGGCGGCGCGAAGGGTGCGGCACGCGAGCTTGAGGCGCTGCGCCGCCGCCTCGACTGCCCGCTCGTCACCACCATGATGGGCATCGGCGCGTCGGAGCACAGTCTGGGATATGTGGGACAGAACGGCGGCGCATCGGCGAACGCGGCACTGAACGCCGCCGACCTCGTGATAGCCGTCGGAGCGCGGTTTTCCGACCGCGTCGCGCGTCCGTTTGAGGACAGGCTGAACCTCGTCCACATCGACATCGACCGCGCGGAGATAGGCAAAAACGTCGCCGCCGCGGCGTCGGTCGAAGCGGACGCAGCCCTTGCGCTGGAAGCGCTGACACCGCTTGTCACCACGCACCGATGGTCGCCGCAGACCGCGGTCGAGAGGGTGATAAAGACGCGCGGAGGCGTGTCCCCGCAGTCGCTTGCGGCGGTTCGCCGATACTTCCCCGACGCGCTCGTCGCGACCGACGTCGGCGAGCATCAGATATGGGCGACGCGCTTCATCGAAGTGAGCGACCCGCGCGGACTGCTCACGCCCGGCGGACTCGGTACGATGGGATTCGGTCTCGGCGCGGCGATAGGCGGCAGTCTGGCGAGCGGACGGCGTTCGGTCCTGGTCACCGGCGACGGCAGCTTTATGATGAACCTGAACGAGCTTGCGACCGCCGTCCGCACCGGAGTCGACCTGACCGTGCTGCTGATGCGAAACCGCGCGCTGGGCATGGTGCACCGCAAGCTGAAACGCGGCGAACGCGCCGTCACCGAGCTTGAGTCGCAGCCCGATTTCTGTCGCCTGGCGCGGTCGTTCGGCGCGAAGGCGTGGCTTACCCGAAGCGACGGGGAGCTTGAACAGCGGCTAAAAGACGCGTCGAAGCTGCACGGCGTAAAGCTCATCGAGTGCCGTGTCGGGCGTGGCACCCACATCGGCTGAAACAGGAGGAAAAGTTATGGAAAACATCAAAGAACGCACAGTCTCGGTACTTGTGGACAACTCCGCGGGCGTATTGACGCGGATATCCGGGCTGTTCAGCCGACGCGGGTACAACATCAAGAGCCTCGCGGTCGGCGAGACCGAGCACAACGGCATAAGCCGCATGACGGTGATAGTCGACTGCGACGACCGCGCGCTTTCGCAGATCGTCGCGCAGCTGCAAAAGCAGGAGTGCGTCCGCCGCGTGCGGGTGCTGGAGAGCGCGAACCAGATAAGCCGCGAGCTGGTGCTGATAAAGGTCTCGACCACCGCGTCCAATCGCACGCAGGTGATAGAGATAGCGAACATATTTCGCGCGCGGGTCATCGACGCGTCGCCGGGCAGCCTGACGCTTGAGCTTACCGGCGAGGCGGACAAGTCTGCGGCGCTGTTCGAGATGCTCGGCGAGTTCGGCATACTCGAAAGCACGCGCACCGGCGCGGTGGCTGTCGAGCGCGGCAGCGGCACGATATACGACTGAGTGGGTCGACCGCTACGGCGTGTGCCGGTGGGCAGCCATATAGCGTGGGCAATTTTTGCCCACTTGAAAAATCCGTTGAGAGGCGTATAATAGATATGTATGCGTTAAAGGCATACTCAAAAGCAAAGCGAGGTTAATACATAGCTATGAAATCCCTTGGCATAGACGTCGGCTCGACCACCGTCAAGGCGGTGCTTATCGACGAGTCCGGCGAGATCCTCTACAAGCGATATGAGCGACACAACGCGCGCGTTCGCGAGCTTATAGCGCTGATACTTGAGGACGTGATAAAGAGCGTAGGCCCGGTCGAGGTCCATGCCGCCGTGACCGGAAGCGCGGGTCTCGGTGCCGCCGAGCGTGCGAAGCTGCCGTTTGTGCAGGAGGTGGTCGCAAGCTCGACCGCCGTTGAGAAATTCCTGCCCGGCACCGACGCGGTGGTGGAGCTTGGCGGTGAGGACGCAAAGATAATCTTTTTCGGGCAGGTGACCGAGCAGCGCATGAACGGCACCTGCGCGGGCGGTACCGGCGCGTTTATCGACCAGATGGCGACGCTGATGGACATAACCGCCGACGAGCTGAACGAGCTTGCGAGCCGTGCGGAGAAGCTCTACCCGATAGCAAGCCGCTGCGGAGTGTTCGCAAAGACCGACGTCCAGCCGCTGCTGAACCAGGGCGCACGCCGCGAGGACGTCGCTGCGTCGATACTCCAGGCGGTGGTCAATCAGACGATAGCGGGACTTGCGCAGGGTCGCAAGATAGAGGGCAACGTGGCGTTCCTCGGCGGGCCGCTCGCATTTCTGCCAGAGCTTGGCAAGCTGTTCGTCAGGACGCTCAAACTTACCGACGAACAGGCGCGCTTCCCGAAGGACGGACAGTATTTCGTCGCGCTCGGCTGCGCGGTCGAGGCTCGGCGCTTCGATCCGCTGCGGTTGGACGATGTCGCGGCGCGGCTTGACAAGGCGGAGGAGATCGCCCCGAGCGGACGGCTCGCGCCGCTGTTCGCAAACAAGGAGGAGTACGAGGAGTTCACCGCACGGCACGCGCAGGCGGCTGTGGCGACGGCGGACCCCGCGACATACACAGGCGACGCGTGGCTTGGCATCGACGCGGGTTCGACGACCACCAAGCTGGTGCTGCTGACCGACGACGCCCGCATCCTTTACAGCTACTACGCGCCGAACCGCGGCGATCCGGTCGAGGTCCTGCGCGAGCAGCTGCTCGAGGTCAGACGGCTGCTCGGCGACAGGATAAAGCTGCGCGGCAGCGCGGTCACCGGCTACGGCGAGGAGCTGATGTGCGCGGCATACGGCGTGGATGACGGCATCGTCGAGACGGTGGCGCACTATACCGCCGCGCGATTCTTCGAGCCGCAGGTCGACTACATAATCGACATCGGCGGACAGGACATGAAGTGCTTCCGCGTACACGCGGGCGCGATAGACAGCATAATGCTGAACGAGGCGTGCAGCTCGGGCTGCGGTTCATTTATTGAGACGTTCGCAAAGGCGATAGGCCACACCACGCCCGAGTTCGCGAAGCTTGGACTGTTCGGAGAGCATCCGGCGGATCTCGGTTCGCGGTGCACCGTGTTTATGAACTCGTCGGTCAAGCAGGCGCAGAAGGAGGGCGCGACCGTCGCGGACATCAGCGCGGGACTGTCGATATCGGTGGTCAAAAACGCGCTGTACAAGGTCATTCGTGTCGCAGACCCGGCGGAGATAGGCGAGCACGTCGTCGTGCAGGGGGGGACCTTCCTGAACGACGCGATACTGCGCGCATTTGAGCGCGAGCTTGGGCGGGAGGTCACCCGTCCGGCGATAGCGGGACTGATGGGAGCGTTCGGCTGCGCGCTGTACGCAAAGGAGGTCGGTCGCGCGGAGAGCGGGCTTATCAGCCTGGACGACCTCGAACACTTCGAGCACACCAGCTCGGCTGCGCGCTGCGGCTTGTGCGGCAACAACTGCACGCTGACGGTGAACCGATTCACCGGCGGCCGCCGCTTCATCACCGGCAATCGCTGCGAGCGCGGCGCGGGCGGGTCGAAGGCCGCCGAGGAGATACCGAACATCTACGCCTACAAGCTTGAGCGACTGCAAAACATCAAGCCTATCGACGCACCGACGCGCGGCGAGATAGGTATACCGTTCGTGCTCAATTTCTTCGATACTCTGCCGTTCTGGAGCGAGTTTTTTGCCAAAATAGGGGTAAAAGTGGTGCTTTCGGGCACATCCGACCGAGGCATCTACTCGCTCGGACAGGACACCATCCCGTCGGACACGGTGTGCTATCCCGCAAAGCTCGTCCACGGGCACATCCAGGCGTTGGTGGACAAGGGCTGCACGCGGATATTCTACCCCTGCGCGCCGTACAACAACGTCGAGTATGAAAAGGCGGACAACTTCTACAACTGTCCGGTCGTCGCCTACTATCCCGAGCTTATCGCGGCGAATATGCCGGTCACCAAGACCATCGAGTACATAAATCCGTATCTCGTATACACACGAAAAGGTTTTGAAAAGAAGGCGTTTGAGGCGTTTAAGCCGTACTATCCCGACCTCACGTTAGGCGAGGTGAAGGCTGCGGTCAAGGCGGCGCGAATCGCCGACGAGCAGTTCCGAAACGACATCCGGGTTCAGGGCGAGCGTGCGATAGCCTGGGCGCGGGCGCGCGGCAGGCGGACGATAGTGCTCAGCGGACGCCCCTATCACATCGACCCCGAGATAAACCACGGAATCGACCGCCTGATAACCTCGCTCGGGCTTGCGGTGGTGACCGAGGAAGCCGTTGCGGCACAGGGCAACGCGGCGCCGCTCCACGTCCTCAACCAGTGGTCGTATCACGCCCGACTGTACAACGCCGCCGAGTATGTCAGCCGCACGGGCGACATGGAGTTCGTGCAGCTGGTCAGCTTCGGCTGCGGCATCGACGCGATAACCGGCGACGAGCTGCGCAGCATACTCGAAAGCAAGGGAAAGTTCTACACACAGGTCAAAATCGACGAAATTACCAATCTTGGCGCGGCAAAGATTCGACTTCGCTCGCTCGTTGCGGCGATGGAGGCACGCGACCGCGCGTCGGGAAAGGCGGTGCGCGCCAATGGCTAAGCTGGTATACGACAAGGAAGGCCGCCTGCTGTTTACCAAGGAGATGGCGGCGGAATATACCGTTTTGGTTCCGCAAATGCTGCCGATACACTTTGAATTCATAACAAAAGCGCTCAGTTTGGGCGGTTTGGAGGTCGAAGTGCTGAACACCACCCATCGCGGCATAATCGACGCGGGACTCAAGCACGTCCATAACGACATATGCTTCCCCGCGCTGCTGGTGATAGGGCAGATGATCGACGCGCTGAAGAGCGGCAAGTACGACGTCCACAAGGTTGCGCTGATGATAACCCAGACCGGCGGCGGCTGTCGCGCGTCAAACTACATCCATCTGTTGCGAAAAGGATTGATAAAAGCCGGATATGACTTTGTTCCGGTCATTTCTCTGAACCTTTCGGGGCTGGAATCCAACCCCGGATTCCACATGAGCCTGCCGATGATAAGCCGGCTGATATGCGGTGTCGTGTACGGCGACGCGCTGATGTGGCTGTCAAATCGCAGCCGCGCCTACGAGCTGAACGCGGGCGAGACCGACGCGCTGGTGAAGAAGTGGACGACCAAGATTTCGGACGAGATGAAGCACACTCGGCTGCCTAATCGCCGAAAAGTGCGCGAAAATCTTCTCGGTATCGCCAAGGACTTCGGAGGCATCAAGCTCGGCGGCACGCCAAAGCCGCGTGTCGGCGTGGTAGGCGAGATATACGTCAAGTTCGCGCCGCTCGGCAACAACAATCTCGAGCGGTTCCTGCGCTCGGAGGGCGCGGAGGTGGTCGTCCCCGGACTGATGGACTTCCTCATCTTCAAGGTGGACAACCGCGTCGAGGACAGCATTATTTACGGCGGAAAAGCCGCGAAAAAAGCGCTCGCGAAGATTTTGCGTGACTATATCATCGGTTATCAGGACCTGCTGCGCGAGTGTCTCTCCGCCGCCGACGGATACCCCGTGCCCGCGCGCTATGCGGACATCAAGGAGATGGTCGGAGGCTTCCTCGGATACGGAAACAAGATGGGTGAGGGATGGCTGCTCACCGCCGAGATGCTCGAGCTGATACACTCGGGCGTGAACAACATCGTCTGCACGCAGCCGTTCGGATGCCTGCCGAATCACATCGTCGGCAAGGGCATGATGCGTCCGGTGCGCGAGGCGAATCCGACCGCGAACATTGTGGCGATCGACTACGACCCGGGCACGACCTCGGTCAACCAGGAGAATCGCCTGAAACTGATGCTTGCCAACGCCCGCAAGGCTCTCGAACGTCAGCAGACGCCGGAGGAACAGCCGGCATCGACCGAGCCGGAGGCGGTCACGAAGTGAGAAAAAGAGGAGCGAAAGCTCCTCTTTTTGCTGTTTCAATATGTCACTCGCTCAATTCGGCTATCCGCGCGAA
>CAZBNJ010000003.1:0-31808 GCA_964493515.1 uncultured Oscillospiraceae bacterium
GTCAAGACCGGCGACGAGCGGCTGGACGGCGAGTTGACGGCGTGGGGACGCGAGCTGGACACCGGTCACGGCGGGCGCGGCGTGGACGGGTTTCTGGACGCGTATCTCGACAGCCTGCTGGTGTGCGGGCGCGCGGCGGCGGAGATGGTGTACGGCGAGAACGACGGACTGAGGGGCGTTGTGTGTCTCGACCCGGCGGGGCTGATGCCGAGGATGGGCGCGTCGGCACTCGACTTTGAGCTGTGCCGGGTCGACCGCAGCGGTCGCGCGGGGGACGCGATAGACGGCGGAAAGCTGCTGTTTTCCACGCTGTCGCCCGAGCCGACCGCTCCGTACGGCGTGAGCCTGCTGCGAAGCATCGGCGGAGTATGCGAGAAGCTGATGACGATATTCGACGCGGTGGGCGCGAGCTGGGAGCGATTCGGCAGTCCGAGGTACGCGGTGACGGTGCGCGACGCGGACTCGCTGTTCGGCGACGACGAGCGGCTGGAGCGGATAGCGGAGCAGTGGACGCGCGTGATGACGAGCGCCGCCGGATTTTCGAGCGACTTTGTGGCGGCGGGCGATCTGGACGTGAAGGTGATAGGCGCGGACGGACAGGACATGAGCGCGGCGGAGCCCGCGCGCCTGCTGTGCGAGCAGATCGTGGCGAAGCTGGGAATACCTCCGTTTTTGCTGGGCCTGAGCTGGTCGTCGACCGAGCGGATGAGCACGCAGCAGGCCGACCTGCTGACAAGCGAGATCGACGCGGTGCGGCGCACGGTGACTCCCGCACTGGAGAAGCTGTTCGGGGCGGAGCTGAAGGCGCGCGGCGAGAACGCGAGGGCGCACATTGAGTGGTCGAACGTGAGCCTCCAGGACGAGGTGGAGCTCGCGAGGGCGGAGCTGTACAGGATGCAGGCGAAGGAGATAGCGGAATCGCTTTAAGACCTTGGGGCTGCGCCCCAAACCCCGCTAAGACCGCGGGATGCTCCGCCCCCGCTGCCCAGGGCTACTTTTTGCACGCACAAAAAGTAGCCAAAAATGCGCCAAAGGGGCTTTGAACAAAGCCGCCCCTTTGGAATCCCGCGCAACGAAAGTACAGCAAAAGGGCGAAATGGGGATGACGCACCACGGGATACGCTCGCAGCGCGAGTTGAACGACTGCGGGTGGTCCTATTCCCGTTGTCACTGGTGCTCTGATGGCGGAGGCTTGTGCGAGGGTGTCGACCGGGCGAGGATGGGTTGGGAGGGATCGCGGTGGAAGGGAGGGATGAATGATGGCAGAGTTCGGATGCGGTGTGCCGAGCGCCGTCGAGCTGGAGGCTATCCGCGCGGTCGGGGCGTCGCCGAGCGTGACGGCGGACGAGCTGTTTGTGTTTTCGGTTGACCTGTGCGACGACCGGGTAGACCGGGACGGCGAGCGGTTTGACGCCGCCACGCTGCGCGAGTTTGCGCCGATGTTCGTGGGAAAGACCGGCATATTCGACCACGAATGGAGCGCGAAGGGTCAGACGGCGCGGCTGTTCGAGTGCGAGGCAGTCGAGGAGGACGACGGCTCGGGCGGGGTACGGACGGTGCTTCGCGGGCGGGCGTACATGCTGCGGGCGGGCAACGAGCAGCTTATCCGCGAGATAGAGGCGGGGATAAAGCGCGAGGTGTCGGTCGGCGTTGCGGTGCGCGAGAAGCGGTGCTCGATATGCGGCGACGCGGGAGGCGGATGCGGTCACGTCGTGGGCAGGGAGTACGGCGGAGCGCGGTGCGTGCGGGTGCTTGTCGGCGCGGCGGACGTGTACGAGTGGAGCTTTGTGGCGGTGCCGGCGCAGAAGGGCGCGGGTATCGTGACAAGGGAGCGGCTCGCGGCGTATCGGACAAGTGGGCACATCGACAAAAACAAGCAGTATAAAATGAGCGGAAAATGACAAGGAGGATGCAGAATTATGGAGTACAATTTTGACAATCTGCCGCTGGAGAAGGGCATGTACAACCACGCGGGCATGACGTTCGGAGGGGTGCTTGAGAGCCTCGATCCGAGCGAGAAGTATGTCGGCAGCGCGATGGAGGGACTGGACGCGTATGAGCGTCAGCTGAAGCGTTTCGACATACGCGTTGGCGGCGCGAACGCGAGCACGGTGGAGAAGTTTTTTGAGAACTCGCAGACCGCGGTGCTGTTCCCCGAGTTTGTGGCGCGCGCGGTTAAGGCCGGTCTTGACGCGGACACGACGATACCGGCGGTGGTCGCGACGGCAAGCGAGGTGGACGGCACGAGCTTTAACGCGGTGTCGATGCCGTCGAGCGCGCCGGCGCTTATCGAGGACGAGGGCGACGAGATGGACGAGGCTCTGATGACGCTGTCGTCGTCGGCGACCGCGCTGAAGAGATACGGTCTGTGCGTCTCCGCGAGCTATGAGGCTCTGCGCGCGCAGAAGCTGGACGCGCTTGCGGTGCTGCTCGGCGGCGTTGGCGAGGGGCTCGCTAAGAAGTATCTCGCCGACGCGGTGAGCGTGCTCACGACCGGCGCCAAGACCTACACGGTGGGAACCTCGCCGATTGGCGGCACGAAGGGCACTCTCGACTACGCGGCGCTCATCGACTTCTGGAACACGTTTGCCGACTGCGAGATGAACACCATGCTGGTCAGCCGCGACGTGGCGGTGGCGATGCTGAAGCTGAGCGAGTTCCAGAACGCGGCTGCGGGACTGGACTTCCAGGGAACCGGCCGTCTGATAACGCCTCTCGGCGCGACGATGATACCCTGCGCAGCGGTCGGCACCGGCAAGATAATCGGACTTGACCGCACCAAGGCGCTAGAGATGGCGGTGTCGCCGGCGGTGTGCGTTGAGACCGACAAGCTGATAAGCCGTCGTCTCGACCGCATTGCCGTGAGCGGCGCGGCGGGATTTGCGAAGCTGTGCGGCAGCGCGGTTGGCGTGCTGGAGGTGTAAAGACATCTAAGACATTGGGGGACGTTGTCCCCCAATGCCCCCTAAGGTCGCGGGCGCTCCGCCCCTGCGCCCCGGGTCACTTTTTGGACGCCCAAAAAGTGACGGAAAAAACCGCCAAAGGGGCTTTGAACAAAGCCGCCCCTTTGGAATCCCCGCGCAACGAAAGTACGGCAAAAGGGCGAAATGGGGATGACGCACCGCGGGGTACGCTCGCAGCGCGAGTTGTACGACTGCTGGTAATCCTATTCCCGCTGTCGCTTGTGTTCTAATGGCGCAGGCGTGACGTGGGCGCGGGGAAATAGGGGCGGGGAAACGGAGAGAGAAGGAGGTCGGGATATGGATATCAGCGCGAAGGCGGTCGGCGAGATGGCTGCCGGTATATGCGGCATCGACGTGGACGAGAGCGTCGCCGCGCACTGGCTGGGATGGGTCAGCGGGAAGTGCGGCGATGGCGCGGACGGCGGGTCGGTGCTGCTGGCGGCTGCGCGATATGCCGCAGCGGACGCGGTCGAGTGCGACGTTGGCTTTGCCGAGCGTGTGAACGCCGCCGGGCTCGGGCTTGAGGGTCGAAGCGCGGGTGAGATAGCGGCGGCGCTGCGACGGTCGGCGGCGAGAGTTATCGCGCCGTATCTGAGCGGCGGCGGAGGTGTGGTGCACGCATGAGGATGGATGCGAGGCTGCGCTCGAGCGCCGCGAGGTTCGGCGTGGACGTTGAGTTTTGGTTGGACGGCGGTGAGAGCGCGTTGTGCGCGGCGCGTGCCATCGTTGCGGGGTACGGCAGGAGCGACGAGGGCGAGGCGTTTGGCGAGAACGGCCGTGAGAGCGGGATACGGCGCGTGCTGTATCTGCTGAACGACGACGCGCCGCCGCGTGCCGCCGACGGGTACATAGTGGTGAAGGGCCGACGGATGCGCGTTGAGCGGTGCGAGTATGTCGCCGACGGATTTTGGCGCGCAGTAGCCGAGAGCGAGGTGAAGTGACGTGCGGCTGGACAAGTTCAGAAGCATGCTCGCGGAGGCGATGAGCGGCGACGGGCTTGAGGTGTTCTGCGAGTTTCCGGACGCGGCGAAGCGTGTGGGCGGCGCTCCGTTTGGGGTGCTGTCGCAGGAGAGCATCGAGCTGAAGGCGCTGGGCTTTGGGAGAAGCGCGGCGCGGCGAGGGCTGACCAAGTTCAAGGTGGTCGTCTACGCGAAGGACGGCGACTGCGCCGCGAAGGCGATGCAGAAGGTCGCGACGCGGTGCGCGGGCGATAGGATGCGGCTGCTGCTCGGCGACTGCGGGTTCACGGTGAACGGCGCGCGGGACGGCAAGCTCGGGCTGTGCGCGGTCGACGCGGAGCTTGAGGGGTCGGTGCTGATGGAGCTTGGCGAGAGCGAGGACGCGGAGGTCATTGTGCTGAACCTTTACGGGCATTTGGTTGAGAAAATCGAGGAAGAAGGGGAGATATGATGAACATTACGGTGAGTGAACGACCGGGCGTATACACCGGCTACGACGCGTCGAGCATCGTGCAGTCGAGCGCGTCGAACGGCGCGGTGGGCATTGTGTGTGTCGCCGAAATCGAGGATGTGACGCAGTTTCTGACTGCGAGCGCGGCGAGGGTGGCACTCGGCGCGTCGAGCAAGGCTGCGAAGTATGTCGAACTGGCGCTCGTCGGCGGCGCGAGCGCGTGCTGGGTGAGTCCGGTGGGCACGGGCGCGACTGCCGCTGACTATGGCGCGGGCGCGAAGGCTCTGCGCGAGAAGGATGTGGCGGCGATATGCTGTGATTCGGACGCGAGCGCGGTGATGACGGCGATAAAGGCGGAGGTCGCGGAGGCGTCGAGCGAGCGTCACGAGAGAATAGCGGTGTTCGCGATGTCCGGCGATGTGGATGACCTGGTCGACGCGGCGGGTGCGCTGAACAGCGAGCGCTGCGTGATGGTGGGTCCGGTGCCGATCGGCGGCGACGGCGAGACGATAGACGAGTGCGAGGTCGCTGTGGCGACCGCCGCTGCGATAGTGTCGCTGGGCGACCCCGCTCTGCCGCTTGGCGGCGTGAGTCTCAGCGGGCTGTACGGCGCGGGCGGTACGCTGACCAGCACCGAGGTGGACGCCCTGGTGCGCGGCGGCGTGACCGCGATAGAGTGTCTCGCGGGCGAGATACAGGTGATACGCGGCGTTACCACCCGCGTGAAGACCGGCGGCGAGCCGGACGCGACCTGGCGTGAGCTGTCGACGATACTTATCGTGGACAACGTGATGAGGACGCTGCGCTCGAGCCTTCGCAGCAAGTTCGCGAGGGCGAAAAACCTTGCGGAGACGCGCGAGGCAGTGGCGAGCCAGGTGTCGATAGAGCTTGCGCAGAAGAAGAACACGGGCATCATTGCCGACTACGGCTCGGTGAGCGCAGTGGCGACGCCGGGCGACCCGACCCGCTGCGACGTGGAATTTGAGTTCGCCGTCGCGCATGGGCTGGATCGCATCGTTGTTGCTGCTCACATTCTTGTGTAAGCGATTGATGCGAAATTTTTGAGGGGAGAGATGGTATGAACGGATTTCCGACCAGTTCGGACATTTACATCGAGCTTGACGGCAAGCGTGTCGCCGTGGTGCAGAGCTACGCGTCGAGGTCGCAGAAGAAGAGTACCCATGTGGAGGCTTTCGGCGAGGACCAGCCGGTGGCGACGTCGGTGGGTCAGCCGACGCACACGGTCGAGCTGGAGAGACTGTATGTCACCGACAGCGCGATAAAAGACGGCATAACCTTCTACGACATGGACAACTTCTCGCTTGTCATCGTCAAGCCGGACAGGAAGATCTACTATACCGGCTGCCGCTGGAGCGACATCCGCGAGGACGCGGCGCTGGGCGACATGGTGATGGAGAAGGTCACCGTTGTCGCGGCGGCGAGAAGCGAGGAGAAAAGATAGAAGCGGCAAGGTAGACGCGCAGCGGAAATAATACCCGACACCACAATCGCGACTGGCAAGCCCCGCTTGCCACAAAGCGATTTGGCTGGCGGACATATTATTTCCGCGTCCGCGCGTCCAACCGAGCCGTGACAGGGAAGCGCGGCAGGCAAGAGGGATTTTGGGAGGGTGGGATTTAAGATGGACGAGGAAAAGTTTTCGATAGACAGGTTTTTGGAGCTGATGGGCGAGAGGGACGGCACGATGGGTCTTGACGCAAGTCGATTGTTCCACGTGGAACATTCTGCGGAGGCGACGGAGGTCGCGGACGAGCCGGCTCGCCGTGTGCGGAGCGAAGTCGGAGAAGGTTTGGCGGCGGCGAGCGAGGATGACGTCAGGCGCTCCGTATGGGACAGCGAGTCGGCGGACGAGGCGAGCACGGCGCCTTCGGGCAGAGCGAGCGTTGTTGGCGAATGCGGCGAGTCGGTGGAGGACGCGGGCGCGAAATCGGCGCGCGGGGCGAAGCCGAGGGAGAGCGAGCCGACGAAACCGGTCGGCGTGTTCGGCAGGCTTGTCGCGAGGCTGCTCGGGGTGCGGACGGATGAGGCTGCGGCGGGTGCGCACGGCGGGGTCGAGAAATCGGCGGACGACGGGGCTTTCGCGGGAGGGCGAGACGCGGGTTTGGTCGTCGCCGACGAGGGCGCGCAGTTCGACGAGGCGAGCGTGCACCGGACGCGTAAATATCGCGCGGAGGAGCCGGTTTGGCGCGGCGAGGTGCGGAGCGCGGCGGAGGTCGGCGAGAGTGTGCCGTCGGGAGAGCGTCCGAGGGTTGAAAAGCGGATTTTTGCAGAAAACTATGCTGATTCGGCAGAAAATCGCGGCAAAATTGCGGAATTTCGCAAATCCGATTCGGGTGGAGATGTGGACATTCGGGCGATCTCGCGGGCGATAGAGAGGGACGTGAGGCGGTACTAACGAAGCGGCAAGGCAGACTGTTCCACGTGGAACATTTTGGGGAGGGGCGGGCTGCGGAACCGCGACCCGGTCGAAGGCGCGGCGCCTTCTCCCACACGCTTAGCGCGGGCATCGTGCCCGACACGGCATGGGCGCGAAGGGAGCGGTTCAGCGCGAACGGTAGGGTCTTGCGGGACGCGTTGCGATTCCCTCTTCGCTCGGGGCTGTGGAATATTTTGGGGGAGGAGGGTGTTTTATGCTTACTGCGATGAGGTTTAAGGAGTACACTTGGCCGCACAACCCGAAGACGTACGCGATAGAGTATCGGCGCGAGGTGGACGCACAGAAGGTGCCGTTTGCCCACTACTACATGCAGGACCTGGGGCTTGCGTGGCGCGTGATGAGCGGCGAGGGCGAGTTTGTGGGCGACGGCGCGTATGACGAGTTCCGCAAGCTGGCGAACGTGTTCTACTCGCCGGGGTCGGGGATGCTTATCCATCCCGTTTGGCAGCCGGCAAAAGCGCATTTTGTGAAGCTCGAGCTGACGCAGCAGCCGCGCAGCGACTATGTGGCGTACAGGTTTGAGTTTTGGGAGGACACCGAGCGGCACTCGCCGGGGGTATACTCGAAGGACGACGCGGCTTCGGCGAACGGTGGGAGCGCTTCGGCGGCGAGATCGGCGACTCACACGGTACGAGCGGGCGAGACGATGACGACCATCGCGGCGCAGTATTCGACGACGGCGGCGGAGCTGATAAAGAAGAATCCGACGGTGCGGCAGCCGAACCTGCTGCGCATCGGGCAGATAATCTGTATTAACTGAGGGTGCGCGGAAGAGCTTAGGCGCGCCGGAGAGGGGGAGTGGGATGCAGATAACGATAGGGTTCGACGAGCGCGAGAGCCTGGACGTGTTCGCGCTCGATCTGACGCGCACGGTCGGCACGCCGGTGGACTCGTTTGAGGCGAAGCTGCTATGGTCGGAGGACGCCGCCGACGCGGCGAGGAGCTGCGAGCGCGTGCGGATATACGCGGACGGCAAGCTGGTGTTCACCGGAGTTGCGGACGAGGTGGACGTGGAATACGGGTCGAGCGGTCGGGTGCTGGAGGTCGCGGGCCGCGGGATGGCGGCGGTGATGATGCGTGTGGAGCAGGGCGCGCGCGAGTTTGCGGTCGCGGGATGGGCGGACATCAAAAAGCGGCTGGTCGACGAGTGCGGCATTGCGGCGGATGCGGATGTCGGGGCGCTGGGCAGCGTGCGGAAGTTTGTGATAACGAGCGGCGTATCGAGCTGGAAGGCGCTCTGCGACTGGGCCGGCGCGGCGGGGATGATAGCGCCCGGGTTCAGCGCGGACGGGACGCTGCTGCTGCGAAAGCAGGGCGACGGCGTGTTGACGCTGGACGAGGGGAGCGCGATATTCGCCGCCGAGCGGCGAACGGTATTTTCCGACGCGGTGAGCGAGGTGCTGATACGCGAGCGCGCGACCTGCCGTCAGCGGGTGGTGACATCCGACGAGCTGAAGGCTCGCGGCGTGAAGGGACGCGCGGTCATCGCGGCGTCCAAGGGCGCGCTTGAAGCGAAGGTGCCTGCGGCGAAGTGGGTGCTGGAGCGGTCGAGGCGCGGGTTTGACCGATTTTCGATCGAGCTTGCGGGCGGGTTCGTATGCGAGCCGGGCGACGAGGTGCGGTGCTCGGTGGCGGGGCTGCCCGAGCGCGGCAGGGCGGACAGCGTGCGGACGATATTCGGCAGGAACGGCGTGCGGTGCGTCGTGGAGGGATTTGTCGAATAACGCAGAGTTTGTGTGATTTTGTGTAAAAACAGGTGGATTTTATGTGGATTTCCGAAAAACTGGGTTCGACTGAAGATGGTGCGCGGCTGCGTCGCGGCAAGGTGACAATCGAGGGAGAGGCTCCGGCGGTGGACGCGGACGGCGAGCTTCGCGACGCGGTGCTGCTCGCTCCGGCGGGGATATCGGCGATACCCAAGAACGGCGCGGACGCCGCGGTGGTCGAGTTTGACGGCGAGACGGCGGTGGTCGGCTGCGTGAACGGCGCGGAGGCGAAGTCGATCGTGCTGTCGGCGGGCGGAGCGGCGATACGGCTGGGCGAGGGCGGGATAGCGCTCGAGTTCGGCGGCGGGACGGTGTCACTCGGTGCGGCGGGCGTGTCGATGAGCTTTGGGGGCGCTGAGGTGCGGCTGAGCGCGGGCGCGGCGGTGATGAAGTTCGGCGGGCAGGAGATACGGCTGCCGCAGGAAACGGTGTCGTGACAGGGATTGGTTAGGAGTTGAGGGCGAACCGCGACGTTGTGCGCGCGAGTTCCAGAACCGCGACGTTGTGCGCGCGAGTTCCAGAACCGCGACCGATTTTCCGAAATGTTCCACGTGGAACATTTTGGAAAATCGCGACCAATTCGGCATGGTCGCGAAGGGAGTCGGTTCGGCGCGAACGGTATGGTTTTGCGGAATACGTTGCGACAACCCCTTCGCGCGGTGTTCACACGTGGAACATTTCGGATATTTGGCGAACTTTTTGATTTGTTGGGAGGTGATGGCGGTGGACGCTTATCTGGTGGACGGTGACTATGTGTACGACGGCGCGGGCGGCGTGAAGTCGAGCGACGACGAGCGGGACGCGCTGCTGAGGCGGTGTCTCGACAGGCTGAAGGCTCGCCGAGGAGGGTGCGTGCTCGAGCCGGAATTCGGGTCGAGGCTGTGGACCATAGGACGCGAGGAACGGCGCGGGCGCGAGTCGGCGGCGATGCGATACGCGAGCGAGGCGCTTGAGCCGGAGGGTGTCAGCGTGCGCGGCGCGAGCGTTACCGAGCTGGGCGACGGCGCGGTGTGCGTCAGCGTGACGGTGGAGATAGACGGCGACTCGCAGGTGCTGTCGGTGACGATATAGGGAGGGATGGAAGTTTGGAGTTTAAGACACAGAGCGAATATTTCTCGGAGATGATGGATGTTCTCCGTGAGAAGTCGGGGCGGGCGATAGGTGAACACAGCGAGCCGGCGATGCGTCTGCGCGTGCTTGCAAGCGAGCTTGAGGCGTTGGGCGCGGAGGCGTCGTGGATATGGCGGCAGAGCTTTCCGCAGACGGCGGACGGCGAGCGGCTGGACGAGTTTGCCGAGCTGCGCGGTCTGAAGCGCACCGAGGGTTCGGCGGCGAGCGGCAGCGTTCGGTTTTTCACCGACGGCGCGGCGGATGTGAGCGTACCCGCTGGGACGGCGGTTATGAGCACCGATCTTCGGCGATTTGAGACGACCGCGGCGATAACGATACCGTCGGGCAGCGAATACGGCGACGCTCCTGCGGTGTCGCTGCTGCCCGGTGTCGGCGGCAACGTCGCTGCGGGGGAGATATGCGTTATTGCCGAGCCTCCGGTCGGGGTCATCGCCTGCCGCAACATCGACGCGTTTGAGGGCGGCAGCGAGGGCGAGAGTGACGAATCGCTGCGCAGGCGACTGATAGAGGACTATCGCATGGCGAACGGGGTCGCGAACTCCGCGTACTATCAGCGGCTGGCGATGTCGGTGGACGGTGTGGTCAAGGCGACGGTGGTTCCGAGGAAGTACGGCGTGGGAACCGTTGCGCTGCACCTCGCGAGCAAGGAAGGCGGGGTCAGCAACGAGGTGCGGACGAAGGTGCTCGAGCTGCTGAACGCCGAGCGCGAGATATGCGTGGCGCCGTTCGTGCTCAGCACCAACATCTTGTACTACACGCCGGCGTTCAACTTGCAGGTACGCGCGGGGGCCGACCGAGACGCGATAACCGCCGAGGCGATAGAGAAGCTGTCGCCGCTGTTTGGCGGCCACACGCTGGGCGAGTCGGTCGCATTCAGGGATGTCCTGCTTGCAATAAACTCGGTGGAGGGCGTGATCGGCGCGACGCCGAAGTCGGTCAATCCTCCCACTCTGTCGGGTGCAGTGGACAGGGTCATTGTGCTGAGCGGCACGAACTTTACGTTTGTGGAGGTATGACCGCATGGGATACTCTTCGTTTGGGCGGATGAGAGCGCTGCTCGAGCCGCTGCGGCTGTACGACTTTGAGCGGGAGGGCATCAGCTCCGCCGAGCTGCGCGCCGCTGCGGTCGCGATAGACGGCTTTGAGGGAGCGCTTGGGGAGCTTATGCGCGAGCTGTCGCCCACGACCGCCGGGGAGGACGGCATTTCGATGTACGAGGACCTGCTCGACCTCCATCCGCCGGGAGACCTTGAGGCGCGGCGACGCGGCGTGCTCGCGCTGATGTCGTTTGACGGAAGGTCGAACATCGACTCGCTGCGGAGCCTGCTTGCGGCGTGCGGTCTTGAGGTGACGGTGAGCGAGTCGTCGTCGGCAGAGCAGGTCGTGGAGGTGGCTTTTCCCGGCGTGGCGGGCGTGCCCGACGACTTTGACGTGGTGCAGTCGATAATCGAGCGTATGCTGCCCTGTCATCTCGAGGTGCAGTACGTATACAACTACATCACATGGAAGATATTTGAGCGGTATTTCCGCACATGGAACGCGCTGGAGGACTCTGGCTACTCCTGGCAGGAGCTTGAGCTGATAATCGAATAAGGAGGGGATTCTATGAGTTCAACAAACAAGACAAACAGGCTGCATCTGAACCAGTGGCTTGCGACCGACAGCCCGCGGCGTATCGACTTTAACAACGACAACAGCGCCATCGACTCGGCGTTTCTTACGCTGGAGAACAGGGTGAGCGCTAACGAGACCGCGGTAAACTCCTCCGCCGAGGGCGTCAAGACGACGCTTCGCGGTGAGCTTGCCGACGAGGTGGAGCGGCTGGAGTCGGAGATCGGCGAGACGCGGAGATTCGCGATGGACAGCTACAACGCCCTGCTGATGGAGGAGGACGGCCTCAACATCGCAAAACTTGAACCTACCGCCACCGGGGTGTGGGTGGAGCGGTTTGCCGACCTCAGCGATTTTGACATGTCGCTTGGGGCGAGCAATCGCGTGATAGCCAACAGCGGCAGCGGCATCAGCTTTCTGCCGCAGACCGGTATCCGGACGCTTCCGCTGAGCGCCGCGACCCAGATGAGCGGCAATTTCGCGATGGTGTTCGAGCTGGACAAGCCGGCGACGTTGACCGGACTTCATTTCAGCATGGTGTGGGCGGAGAAGATGTACGCCTTTTCGCAGTCGCTGTACCACGCCTCGAAGGACGAGGACGGCAACATAACGGTGGGCGAGCTTATCCACACGCAGCACAACACGTCGATACCGATGGCGTCGTTTGCGAACTCTCTGGACACGAGCGGCATACACCTCGAGCCGGGGCTGTACTGCTATGTCAGCGGCTCGGGCAACCAATACTACTGCTCGCCGATACCGACGTACAACGAGGACACCTGCATGCCGCCCGAATATTCGCAGACCTTCTACACCTTTGACAACACTACAAAGGCGCTGACCGTCAAGGCGAACTACGCGCCGTATCTCGGCGTGTCCTGGCAGTATGACGACGGGTCGCTGCCGCGAATGGTGACCAAGCTGCTGGACTTCGGCTCACCCGCGGCACAGGCGGTGGTGTATGTCTACTCAAACACCGACGACCAGGTGTTCCAGGCGACCGCGATAGACGAGGACGGCAACAGCTACGCGGTGACCGCCGACCCGAAGTGTCAGCACGTCGCCGTGGCGAGCAACCGATATATGTCGCGGTATGTCATTGGGCTGACCGCGCCGGTACAGAAATTCAAGCTGGACATACACTACGGTTCGGCGCTGAAGGGCACGATATCGCGCATTGTGGTCGCCACGCTGCGCGATACGGAATAAAGGAGGGTCACTATGGGAGTTATGACCAGGCTGCCGATAAACCCGCTGGGCGACGCGCTGCTGCGCCGTGACGCGGACACGAGATCGCTTGGGCAGATGCTGTGCGAGCTGGAGCTGGAGATTATCGAGCTGAAGGCGAAGCTCGGGGAGGACG
This sequence comes from uncultured Oscillospiraceae bacterium, assembly GCA_964493515.1. Classification (GTDB taxonomy): domain Bacteria; phylum Bacillota; class Clostridia; order Oscillospirales; family JAAYOS01; genus CANRIN01. The sequence goes on from CAZBNJ010000003.1 coordinate 12,703, forward strand.
CGTGATGAGTATGAAGGAGAAGCTGGCTTTCCGCTGGGAAAAGGGTTGGCTTACGCGCGAGCTGCTTGAGCGATACGTCGAGCTGGGCGCGATAACTGCGGCGGAGATGGCGGAGATTGTGGGAGAAGCCTAAACCCCGACCGGTTTGGCATGGTCGCGAAGGGAAGGGGTCAGCGCGAACGGTAGAGCTTTTCGGGATGCGTAACGACCACCCCTTCGCGCAATGTTCCACGTGGAACATTAAAAAACAGGAGCCTTTTGGCTCCTGTTTTTTTGCGTATTTTTCGCAGCTGCGGGCACTACTGCACGCGCGGAATAGTCTCGCCGCGGTCGACATAGCCGAACGCGTTTATGAGCGAGTTCACCAGGTCGCGGTGGACGTAGAAGCCCGTCTCCTCGCCGCCGAATACGACCGCGTAGCGACGCTCGTTGACGGTGTACAGCTCGAGCGTGTTCGTCTCGCCGTCGGTGCGGGTGACCACTATCCTGAGCGCGGGCGTGCGGGGAAGGTTCACGCTTCCCTTTTCGTACGCCTCGTAGATGTTTATGCCGAGCGTTGCGGCGTACAGGCGGGAGGCGTTGGTGGACGACATCGGCGTGCCGTCGAGGCTGCCGCTGACCGTGCCCGCCGTTCCTTCCTCGGTGGACTCGGTGTAGCTCAGCTCGAGCGTGCGATGCGTGCCGTCGAGCAGGTCATAGTCCACCCTGCTGACCTCGCGCACGTTGTCGCGCAGCAGCATCTTGAACATGATGTCGGTGTAACTCAGCTCAAATATCGAGCTGTACACGCCCTCCGCGGTGAGGATGGTGTCCACTCCCTCGACCATGACGTAGGCGTTGCTGCCGACGATGTTGCCGATGAGGTAGTGCACCTCGTCGCCGTCAGTGTTCTTTATCCAGACCTCCTTGGGAGCGTCCAGACCGCACTCCGCGAGCTGCTCGTCGGTCGGGTCGTCGATATACACGCCGTTTATGGTTATCAGCACCGCGATGTTTATCAGACGGTTCTCCGCCTGATCATCGCTTACGAAGGTCTCGATAGGCGAGTCCATATACATCTGTGTGGCGGGGTTCGCAAACTCGCCGTCCTCCACCTTGCGGACCTGCATATCGTAGCCGGTGGCCGGGTCGAGCACGCGGACGAAGGTTATCGCGCCGTCGGTGACGACCTCCATCGAGTCCGAGTCGTAGTAGTCGGGGAAGAACGAGTAGGTGCGGTAGCTCATCTCGTCGCGGGTGAGCGTGCCTATGCCGTAGGCGCCGACCGCGTAGACGTTGCCGTCACCGTTGGAGCAGTAGTAGCTGTTGCCCAGCGCGGTGGGCGCTCCGACCAGCAGCTCATACTTGCGCGAGCCCGAGTCAAAGCTGGTGGCTATTTTCCAGGTGGGCGCGTCCAGGCCGTACTGGCTCAGGTCGGTCGGATTTTCGGCGACAAGCGACAGCGCGGACAGGGTGGAGGCGTTGACGGCGGTCGAACGGAAGGCGTCGGCGTCGTAGCTCCATCCCTCGCGCGAGGGCGAGATGGCGTATTCGACATTCGAGTTCGTGACGCTTGAGGTGATGGTGTGCACCTTGTCGCCGTTCGCGTCGTAGACGGTGATGCTGTCCAGCTTGGTGAACTGCTCGTTTATGAGGTAGTGGGTCTCGATGGGCGCAAACGTCTCGGTGGGCGAGGCGGACGCGTTCGGCCCGTCGGTGGGCTCGGGCAGGAGCACGAGTATCAGCACCAGCACGGCGACCACGACGAGCGCGATTGCCGCGATGATGATGTTTCGCTTCATCTGATTTCCGTTCTGCTTTTTCTCCATTACCGGTTTTTCCTCCTGAACCAGACGACTCCGCCCGCGACCAGCACGCCGACCGGGATGACGACGCAGATCGACCAGAAGATGAAGTTCGCGTCGGCGTTGGTTATGCTAAGCGACGTGGACTGCGCGTAGCGGGCCTCGACGATTATCGCGTCCGAGTCCTCGTTCATGAAGTTTATCGCGCTTATCATCAGGCGGCGATTGAGGAAGATGTCGTTGCTGAGCACCGCGTCCGACGCGACGCCGGTGGACAGGAAGAGGATGTTCGACCTGGAGCCGGTATTCGGATTGCTCTGCTCGCTGAGTACGCCGATGTAGAACGGGCCGTTTGTGTCGCCGTCCTGCTTGGTAAAGCTGGAGATGTTCTGACCGCTCGCGGTCGATTTGCCGTAGGACGTGGCGGTGGTGGTGAGCAGCGAGGTCGCGCGGCGGAATCCCTTGACCGTGCCGTTGCCCCACAGCACGTTCCACGCGCGCGAATAGGTGGAGACGACATAGTCGCCGGTGCTGCGGTTTATCGAGGCGGTCAGGTCGTGGGTCTGGTCGAGCGCGGGTATGACCGCGACCGGGCTGGTATACGCCCACTCGCTGTCGCAGACGAGCGTATCCTGCGGCGCGACGCCCCAGTCCTCCATGAACAGCTCGAACTTGGTGAGGTGCTTGCCTATCGAGGTGTCGTAGAACACGATGACGTTTCCGCTGCCCGCGAGGTACGCCTCCAGGCGCTCTATCTCGATGTCGGTAAAGTCGCTTTTCGGGTTGGTGATTATCAGCAGCGCGCAGTCCTCCGGCAGCTCGTTTATCGCCAGATTGAGGCGGTCAAGCGAGTAGTTGGCGGTGGTGAGCAGGCTGTTGAGGCTGGACAGGTCGTCCTCGTCGTGACCGCTGGTGCGTATCGCCTTGGGCAGCGAATCGGCAAGGCAGTACATGATGGCGGAGGAGAACTTCTGCTCCGCCTGGAGTCCCTGCTGCTGCGTGCCCTCCGAGTAGTCGATGCGGATGTCGTAGAGGTCGGACGGGCTTACCGTCTTATAGCGCTTCGAGCTTTCGATTATGATGTCGTTCTCGCTGGGAGTGGCTATCTCCGAATACTTCTGCACGATGTCCGGATTCGAGTACGGGTCGACATAGCGGACGGAGAGCTTTCCGCCGCTGAGCTGTTCGTAGCGTATCAGCACCTCGCGTATCGGGCGATAGGTGGAGGTGTTCTGATAGGCGTACTCGGTGGACAGCACCGTGACGCTTATCTCCTCGGGAAGGGTCTCGAGCAGCTCGACGGTGGTGTCCGATATGGTATAGAGACGGTTGTCGGTTATGTCCCAGCGGAGGCCGAGACGGTCGGTCAGAAGCACGCCGAGCACGTTGACGAGCACCGCCGCCACGAGGAATATCGCGGTAAAGATAATCGCCATCGAGCCGTATTTCGTCCTCTGCCCCTTCTTGGGGGCGTTATTGTTAGCCATTTGTCCTGTCCTCCCTTAACTCCAGCGCTTCTTCTCGATGACGCGCGTCGTTGCGAAGATGAAAATCGCCGCCACCGAGATGTAGAACACGAGGTCGCTGAAGGCGAGCACTCCGTTCGAGATGGTGGTGTAGCGCACGAACAGCGATATCGAGTAGAGCAGATTGTTTAGAAACGCGTTCTGCGCGCCGAACCCGCTGGTGTCTATCAGATAGAGGATGAGGAACACGGCGAGCGTGAGTATCGCGCTGACCAGCTGGTTTTCGGTCAGCGACGAGATGAACACTCCTATCGAGATGAACGCCGCCGCCACGCAGAAGATGGCGAGGTAGTTTGCGAGCAGCTCGCGGACGTTCGGCTGTCCGTGCGAGGCGATGATGATGACATAGAGCAGCGTCACCGCCAGCGCTATCGCGAATATCGCCAGCGCCGCGAGGAACTTACCGAAAACTATCGAGCGTACCTTGACCGGCGAGGTGAGCAGCAGCTGGTCGGTCTTCTGCTTGAACTCCTCGCTGAACAGGCGCATGGTCAGCAGCGGCGTGACAAAGATGAGCGTGTAGACCATGAAGTTGAACACCGACGCGAGCTGGCTGTATGCCTGCGCGATGTTATAGATATAGAAGAACGCGTTCATGACCGCGAGGAACGCGGCGATGAAGACGTAACCCAGCGGGCTTGTGAAGTAAGCCTTCAGGTCTCGCTTAAAGACTGCAAGCACGTTTATACCTCCTTACTTATCCGAATCTTCGGTCAGCGACATGAAGATCTCTTCGAGCGACAGATCCTGCGGACGGAGCTGGAGTATCGGACATCCCGCCGCCGCAAGCGCGTTGAACAGCGGCTTGCGGATGTCGACCTGACCGTCGCTTTCGACCAGCAGGTCGCACGCGCCCTCCTCGCGGTCGGGCAGGGCGGTGACGACGCGCACGCCGGGCACCGAGCGGACGGTGTTCGTAACCGTGCTCTTCGATCCCGCGGCGCGCAGGGCGAGCGAATGGCCCTGGCTGACGTGCGCGGACAGTCCGGACGGGGTGTCGTCGGCGATTATCCGTCCCTCCTTTATGACGAGCACGCGCTCGCATATCTGCTCGACCTCGGGCAGGATGTGGGTGGACAGGATTATCGTGCGCTTCTTGCCAAGCTCGCGAATGACGTCGCGTATCTCGACGATCTGCCGCGGGTCGAGGCCGACGGTCGGCTCGTCGAGTATCAGCACCTCGGGGTCGCCTATCAGCGCCTGGGCGAGTCCCACGCGCTGGCGGTATCCCTTGGACAGGTTGCGGATGACGCGGTTATAGACCTCGGTCACTCCGACAAGCTCGCAGATGTTCTTGATATGCTTCTTCTGCTCGGGCGCGCGTGCCTTTGCTCCCTTCAGCTCGTAGACGAAGTCGAGGTAATCCTTGACCGTCATGTCGAGGTAGAGCGGGGGCAGTTCGGGCAGATAGCCTATCTGCTTCTTTGCCTCGAGCGGATCCTCCAGCACGTCGATGCCGCCTATCTTGGCGCTTCCGGAGGTGGCGGACAGATAGCCGGTGATGATATTCATCGTGGTCGACTTTCCCGCGCCGTTAGGCCCGAGGAAGCCGACTATCTCACCCTCGTCTATCGAGAACGATATGTCCCGCACGCCGCGCTTGTCGCCGTATTGCTTTGTCAGGCTGTTTACTTCTATCACAGACGTTTTCTCCTTTCAACAAACCGGTACAACAAACGAATTATATCACAGTTTGTCTAATTGTACCAGTCCTATTTGTGAACTTTCTCAAAATTTTTGCGGAATTTTCACTGTCGGTTTGTTATATTGAGCATCAAGTCCTTGATGTCAGTATCCAGTTGGGGGTCGGTCTTGCGCTTGACGTCTATCTGGTCGACCGCGTAGATTATCGTTGAGTGGTCGCGGCCGAGCGCGCGTCCTATCTCGGGAAAGCTCATCCTGGGCATCACGCGCATGAGGTAGCCGGCGACCTGACGCGCGCGGGCGGTCTTGCCGTCGCGGCGCTTGGAGGCGAGGCTGCCCGGCTCGAGGTCGTAGAAGCGCTCGCACTCGTCGATTATCACGTCGGCGGTGGGCGGCATCTTCTCGGTGAACACGTCGCCTATCGCCTGCTGCGCTGTGGCGACGGTGGCCGGCTCACGCAGCAGCGCGGAGAACGCCTGGAGCTTTTTGACCACGCCCTCGATCTGTCGGACGTTTGCGGTGACGTTTTCGGCGACGTAGCTTACGACCTGGTCGCTGAGCTGAAGTCCGAGCGACGCGGCTTTGTTCTTGACGATGGCGACGCGGGTCTCAAGCTCGGGCGGCTGCACGTCGCATATCAGGCCGCTCTCGAATCGGGTGCGGAGGCGCTCGTCGAGGCGCGCCATGTCCTTCGGCGGACGGTCGGAGGTGAGCACTATCTGCTTACCCGCCTCATAGAGCGTGTTGAAGGTGTTGAAGAACTCCTCCTGTGTCTGCTCCTTGCCCGCGATGAACTGGATGTCGTCGACGAGGAACAGGTCGGGCGAGCGGTATTTGTCGCGGAACTCCTTTTCGCGGCCGCTGCGCAGATGACCTACGCGCACCGTTTCGATGAACTCGTTGGTGAAGTCCTCGCAGCGGACGTATATCACGTTGCGCTCGCCGTCGCTTCGACGATAGGCGTTCGCGATGGCGTAGAGCAGGTGGGTCTTGCCGAGGCCGCTGCCTCCGTAGATGAACAGCGGGTTATAGCTGGAGGTCGAGCCCTGCGCGACCGCCTGCGCCGCCGCAGCCGCGAATCGGTTCGAGCCGCCGACGACGAAGTTTTCAAACGTGAAATCGGTGGAGAAGGTATTCCCGTCCGGCTTTTCGCGCTCGGCGACATACTCGCGGGCCTCCTCGTCGCTTGCGAGGCAGAGAAGCGTTATCGGGGCGTTCAGCTCGGCGGACAGCCGCTTTTCGATATACTCGCGGCGGTTGCGCTCTATCCACTCCTTGGCGACGGTATTTTCGCAGCAGAGGACGAACGTGCTGTCGGTGACATCCACGCCCTTTGCGTATTCGATATAGGTGTCTATGACGAGCGAGCTAAGCTCGCCGCGCAGCGCGTCGACTATCCCTCTCCAGAGTGCCTGCGCGCGCTCCGAATTTACACGGGGCATCAGCTGTTTCCTCCGTACTTCTTTTTATTCTGCGCCTCAAAGTCGCGGGTCATGTTGTACTTGTGCTTCTGTCGGTAGGTTATCGAAAGCTCGTCGGCGGTGATGCCGACACAGTGGCAGTAGTCGATGAGGTACATCATCACATCGACGACCTCCTCGGTCAGATGGTCGCGGGTGGGCCCGGAGCACATATACGCCTCCTTGGGCGCCTTTTTCACAATGTCGATGACCTCGCCAAGCTCGCCCACCAGCCAGAGAAGCTGACGGATGCCCTGCTCCGGCTTGAAGCCGCCCCACTCGGGGTGCGCCTTGTGAAGGTCCTCCTGCATATCGAAAAACTCGCCTATCCGCGGGTTGAGTTCATCGGGTATAAGCTCTGAGCGTACCATTCGGTCATTCCTCCGTTTTCTTTGTCTGTGCCGACGGCGCGACCGGCAGCAGCTTTGCCGCCGCGAGCGCTCTCGACACGCTGTATGTTATCAGTCCGTAGACGGGTATTGTCGCAAGACGAACGGGCAGCTTCGCGACAAGCGTCGCCCACCAGCCGTTTCCGTAGAGCATCGCCAGAAACACGGGCATCATGCCAAGCTCGACGACTACCGTGACCACCGCGACCGCGATCGTCGACCGCGCGATCGTCGGCATCCTGCGGTGCAGCAGCAGTCCGTAGATGATACCGCGGCAGGCGCACGCGAGCGTGATAAGCGGCACAAACGCGATACCGCCCGAGTTGAGAAGCATTCCCACGACATCGGCGGTGACACAGCAGACCGCGCCCCATATCGGGCCGAACATCGCTCCCGCGAGCGCGTTTGCGAGAAATTGCAGGCTTATTCTGTCCACCGCGCCGGGGGTGTAAAAGAACAGAAATCGTGCCGACACCACGTCGAGCGCGATGATAAGTCCGCTAAGCGCGAGCTTCCGGGTCTTGGTCATGGGGGTATCCTTTCGAGGGGCTGCCGTTGGCGCGTGAGATTTTGCGGTTGGAACACCCTCGGTATCTGTCGGTTTTTGAGGGTGGATTTTAATTATAGCACAGTTATCCACAGGGCGCAAGGCGATGATATTGGGGTGCGCTGTGGATAACTGCGCAATATATTGATTTTGGTTCGGAGATGGTGCAATTTTCGTGCGAACGTGGTATAATCAAACCGAAAAAGGGGGTGCGCTATGAAGAAGATACTGACGACGGTCGGTGTGTTCGCGGTGATAATAACGGCGGTAGTCGTTGCTATCACGCTCCTCGGCGGCGGGGCAAGCAGTCAGTTCTCAAATCTGCGCTGCGACGTCGAAAAGCCGGAGGGTGAGTACGAATACGCGGCGGCGGTCGCGGACTTCGACGACCTGATGCCGATAAAGTACGGGGCGTACATCTTCGAGGACGGTGCGGTGGTGGATGTCTGGGAGGTCGACCCGGAATACTGGGGCGGCGAGGAGTACGCAGTTAGGAGCCCCGCTCCGAGGGTGTTTACCCCCGCCGAGGTCATCTGCGGAAACGCGGTGGTCGTGGGCGCGCGTCCGGCAGGCTTTCGTCCGTCGACGGTGTACGCGCTCTCGACCGGCGAGATACTGTTGGAGGTGTGGCAGAGCTACGATGGGTACAATCCCGATTTGATGGACGCGGAGGTGCTCGCGGCGGGCAGGTCGTATGTCGAGGCGCATCCGCTGTTCGACCTTGAGCTTCAGCTCCGCACGGCGTATCATCGGCTGATAGCGGCGGAGAAGCGCGGCGACGTCTTTGAGTTCAAGACGATAGAGCAGGAAAATGACCTGCAAGCGCCGGACGTGAAGCGCTGGGCGATAGTTTCCACCGCCGACATCTCCGGCTGGGGCAGGGGTTTGTACGGCCATGTCGGAAAGATCGGCTCAAAAGAGCTTGGGCACTTCCGCTATGTCTTTGACGCGAATACCGGCAAGCCGCTGGTCGTCCCCGAGGGCGGCGATTGATTTGCGGAGACGCAATTTTTACAGAAAATTCACGAAAAACGCGCGTGTGCGTGTTATAATGGGTACAAGAGGTGATATTATGCCGCGCAAGATGCTGATAGTTGAGGACGAGGAGAACATAGCCGAGCTTATCGAGCTGTATATGCAGCGCGAGGGCTTTGAGACGCAGATAGCGGCGGACGGCGAGGAGGCCATCGAGAAATTCCGCGTGTTCCGTCCGGACATCGTGCTGCTCGACGTGATGCTGCCCAAGCTGGACGGCTGGGGCGTGCTGGGCGAGATACGCAGCGAGGGTCGGACTCCGGTGATAATGCTGACCGCGAAGGGTGAGCTGGGCGACCGCGTGAGCGGCCTGAACGCCGGCGCGGACGACTATATCGTAAAGCCGTTTGAGATGAAGGAGGTCATCGCGCGCGTTTCGGCGGTGCTGCGTCGAAGCGGAAGCGAGCCGGACAAGCCGAAGCGGCTGGTGTTCGACAATCTCGTGATAGACATGGAGCGGTTTGAGCTGATAGTTAAGGGCAAGCGGGTGGACACGCCGCCCAAGGAGCTTGAGCTGCTGGCGTTCCTGGCGGGCAGTCCGAACCGCGTGTACACGCGCGACCAGCTGCTCGACGAGGTGTGGGGATTCGATTACTACGGCGACAGCCGCACGGTGGATGTGCACATCAAGCGGCTGCGCGAGAAGATAGAGGGCACGAGCGAGCACTGGGAGCTGAAAACCGTGTGGGGCGTGGGGTATAGGTTTGACACGGACGCATAGAAGCGCTGAGGCAGACGCATAGGAGGATTAGTGCCAAACCGCATTACGCCGCGAGGACGCGAGCCCCGCTCGCACCGCAGCGGATTTGCGGTAAGCACTAATCGTCCGTGATGCGTCCAGCCGAAGCGTGACAGAGAATCCAGCATAGGAGGATGATTCGGTGAAAACGATATTCGGGCGCACGTTTACGGCGACGGCGGCACTGCTGATCGCCAGCTTTGTGCTGCTCGGGTCGTCGGTGGCTATGCTCAGCTTTCGATACAACCGCGAAGAACGCGAACGGTCGCTTACCGCCTCCGCCGAATATCTGGTCGAGGCCGCGGGCGAGTACACATGGAACGGCAACGTGCTGCGCAGCGCGCATCTATCCGGTGCGGTGAGCCTGAGCGCCAAGATAAGCGGCAGTCAGATCGCGATAACCGACTCGACCGGGCTGCTGGTGGCGTCGCCGGAGGGCGTTGAGAGCGTGCTGCGGCTGTATGTGTCCGAGAGCGTGATGGACAAGGTGGAGCGCGGCGAATATGTCGGCACCGGCAATCTGGGCGGGCTGTACACCAGCGACTTTTTCACCGTCGGGCTGCCGGTGCGGTCAAACGGCGAGTTCTGCGGCGCGGTGTTTGTGTCGGTGACCTCGACCGCGTTCCAGAAGATGATAGGTCAGTTTATAAAGCTGTTTATGACGATGGCGGTGCTGGTGCTTGCGGTGGCGAGCCTGTGGGCGTATTTCTACACCCGACGGCTGACCGAGCCGCTGAAACGGATGGCGGACGCGAGCCGCGCGTTCGGTCGGGGCGACTTTGGCGAGCGCGTTGCGACCGACGAGACCGAGGTGCTTGAGATACAGGAGCTCGCGACCAGTCTGAACCGCATGGCGGAGAGTCTGGACAAGAGCGAGACGCGGCGGCGTGAGTTTATCGCGAACGTGTCGCACGAGCTGAAAACGCCGATGACCTCGATAGGCGGCTATGTCGACGGGATACTTGACGGGGTGATACCGCCGGAGAAGGAGAAGAAGTATCTTGAGACGGTGAGCGGCGAGACCAAGCGGCTGAGCCGTCTGGTGACGCAGATGCTGGAGATAAGCCGCATGGAGGCGGAGGAGGACGAGCCGATAAAGAGGACGGCGTTCGACCTGTGCGAGACGGCGCGTCAGGTGCTTATCGCGCAGGAGAAGAAGATAAACGATAAGCGGCTGGAGGTGTCGGTCGAGCTGGACGAGCCCGCGGAGGTGCTCGGCGACGCCGACTCGATATACCGCGTGGTGTTCAATCTGGTGGAAAACGCGGTGAAATACTCGGACGAGGGCACGCCGCTTGAGATACGGATAGTGAAGCAGGGCGGACGCGCGGTGTTCAGCGTGAGCGACATCGGTCGGCCGATACCGCCGGAGGAGAAGGAGCTTATATTCGAGCGGTTCCACAAGACCGACCGCTCGCGCCGCAGCGAGGGCTTGGGGCTTGGGCTGTACCTGGTCAAGCGGATACTCGCCAAGCACGGCGAGGACGTGGTGTGCGTGCCGGAGGGCGCGAAGACCACCATGAGGTTTGGGCTGGGGCTGACGAGGCGGTAATTCACTGTACGGCTTGCGGTGCGCAGGATTTGGGCACACTCCCGGTTGACAAATCAGCGGGGACATTATATAATTAAGCACCATCTGAATTTGGAAAGGACGGAATATTTATGGCTGACAAGAAGGTCGAAGCTATCACATCCCGCGACGTCGACTTCGCCCAGTGGTACACCGACATAGTGACCAAGGCGGAGCTTATCGACTACTCCTCGCTGAAGGGATTTACGATAATGCGACCGTATGCGTGGGCTATATGGGAGAACATCCAGAAGAAATTTGACGAGCAGTTCAAGCGCACCGGCCACGACAACGTGTCCATGCCGCTGCTGATACCCGAGAGCATGCTGCAAAAGGAGAAGGACCTGGTGGCGGGATTCGCGCCGGAGGTGGCGTGGGTGACCCACGGCGGAAGCGAGAAGCTGGAGGAGCGGCTGTGCATCCGTCCGACGAGCGAGACGGTGTTCTGCGACCACTTTGCGCACGTTGTGCAGAGCTACCGCGACCTGCCTAAGAAGTACAACCAGTGGTGCTCGGTGGTGCGGTGGGAAAAGACCACCCGCCCCTTCCTGCGCGGACGCGAATTCCACTGGCAGGAGGGTCACACCCTGCACGAGACCGAGCAGGAGGCTGTCGACGAGACGCTCGGCATGCTGGACATCTACGCCGACGTCGCCGAGCAATGCCTTGCGATGCCGGTGATAAAGGGTCAGAAGACCGAGAGCGACAAGTTTGCGGGCGCGGAGGCGACCTACTGCATAGAGAGCATGATGCACGACGGCAAGGCACTTCAGGCGGGCACGAGCCATTTCTTTGGGCAGAAGTTCGCGAGCGCATATGAGATACAGTTCACCGGTCGGGACAACAAGCTGCACACGCCGTGGCAGACGTCGTGGGGCGTGTCTACGCGGCTTATCGGCGGCATAATCATGACCCACGGCGACGACAACGGACTGCGTCTGCCGCCCGAGATCGCGCCGATACAGGCGGTGGTGGTGCCGGTGGCGTCGCACAAGCCGGGAGTGACCGAGGCGGCGGAGAAGCTCGTCGAGACGCTGGTCGCCGCGGGAATACGCGCGAAGGGCGACTTCAGCGACAACTCGCCGGGATGGAAGTTCGCGGAGTATGAGATGAAGGGCGTGCCGCTGCGCATAGAGATAGGCCCGCGCGACATCGAGGCGGGGGTGTGCATGTTCGCCCACCGCACCGGCGGCGACAAGTATTCGGTGGCGCTGGACGGCGTGGACGCAAGCGCAAAGGAGGCTCTCGCTAAGATACAGCAGGAGCTGTTCGACCAGGCGAAGGAGAACATGGACAGGTACACCTACGAGGCGGACACGCTGGAGGAAGCCGCCGCGCATATGAAGGAGCACGCGGGATTCGTTAAGATGAAGTGGTGCGGCGATCCCGAGTGCGAGGAGGCGGTCAAGGACCGTATAGGCATTGGAAGCCGCTGCATCCCGTTTGCGCAGGACAAGAAGGCGGGGGTCTGCCCGATATGCGGCAAGCCGTCGACCGTGACAGTTATCTGGGGAACGGCTTACTAAGAAGAACAATACCGCGAGGAGAGTTTTGTGACACTTTTCGACATTTTTCAAAACGGAATATCCGGCGGAGTAATCAGCGGGGCGCGGAAGGGTTTCAAACCCTCCGCGCCTAAGATTCGTGTCGGCAGTTTTGTGAAGGGCGGGCAGCGGCCGCAGGTGATGTATCAGTTCACGCGGCTGTTTTCCGACCACGCGACGCAGGAGAACCGCTCCGCCGAGGACGCCGCCGAGCTGTGCGAGACGCTGCTCCGCGACGAGGGCTATGCCCAGGCGGTGCTGTTTTCGCGGGAGGCGGACTGGCACATAACCTGCTACGGACGGCTGAAGATTCGCAAGCAGCCGCCCACTCACGCGGACGCGGACGCGGCGTCGTCGCACGACCGCGAAAAGCCGTCGCTGATACCGCTTGACGCGCCGTTCGTAAAGCCGCTGGGACTGGACAGGGCGCAGTATGCCGACAAGCTGCGGCAGATAGAGATGTACTTGCAGCTCGCGCTTGCGGTGATGCCGGAGGGCGACGCGCCTCTGAAAATGATAGATTTTGGGTGCGGTCGGGCGTATCTGACCTTTGCGATGTACTGGTATGTCACCGCGAAGCTGGGGAGAAAATGCGAGATAGTGGGCGTTGACCTGAAGGAGAACGTGATAGCCGAGGCGAGCGAGCTTGCGAATACTCTCGGCTTCGGCGGACTAAAATTCTATGCGGGGGACGCGGAGAAGTTCGACCCGGGCACGACAGACATGGTGTTCACCCTGCACGCGTGCGACCTCGCGACCGACTACGCGCTGGCGTGGGCGGTACGGCGCGGCGCACAGTCGATAGTGAGCGTGCCCTGCTGTCAGCACGAGCTGTTTTCGCAGCTCAAGAGCGACACTCAAAGCCCGCTGCTGCGCGGGATAATCCGCGAACGGACGGCTTCGCTGGTGACCGACGCGGCGCGGGCGCAGCTGTTGGAGGGCTTCGGCTACAAGGTGGAGGCGGTCGAGTTCGTGGACGCGGAGCACACGCCGAAGAACATCATGCTGCGCGCCAAGAAGGTGCGGTCGGCGGAGCATCCGCGCTCGGTCGCGGCGCGCGAGGGTTACCGCGAGTTTGTGAAGGCGTGGGGCGCTGATCCGGCGATCGGACGACTGCTCGGCGTGGGTACAGATCCTTAACCGCGACCGCTTTCGCTTGCCAAATCGCGCCCAATTCTGCATGGGCGCGAAGGAAGCGGTTATGCGCGAACAGTAAACATTTGTGGAATACGCAGCGACCACCTTTTCGCGCGTGTTCCACGTGGAACATTCGACGGAGAGTAGTGTTTGATGAAAAATCTACTTAACGTACTTCTGAAAATACCCGATTTCAGTCGGATGTGCGAGAGCCTGGAGCGGGGGGCAAGCCCCGTCGCGGCGGGCGGTCTGAACTCGGTACACATGGCGCAGGCTGCGGCGGCACTCGGCGAGACGACCGGGCGACCGCTTTTCGTGCTCTGCCCGGACGACCTGTCGGCGAGCAGGGTCGCGAGCGACTGCGCGGCGTTTCTCGGCGACGCGGCGGTGCTTCCGCCGAGGGAGTGGGGCTTCCACGGGGCGCTGGCGACCTCGCACGAGTGGGAGCACCGGCGGATAGTGGCGCTGGACACGCTGTCGCGCGGCGGGTGCGTCGTTGCGAGCGTGGAGGCCGCGTGCGCGAGGACTATGCCTCCCGACGTTTTTCGACGCATATCGACCGAGATAAAGCCCGAGATGAGTCTTGAGCCGGACGCGCTGTGCGACCTGCTTGCCGCCGCCGGATACGCCTACTGCGACGCGGTGGAGGGCATGGGGCAATATTCGCGGCGCGGCGGGATAGTGGACTTTTTCTCGCCGGGCGAGGACGCGCCGGTGCGTGTGGAGTTCTGGGGGGACGAGGTGGACGTGGTCTGTCCGTTCGACCCGCAGACGCAGCGACGCAGCGAACCGCTCGAGTCGGCGAGGGTGCTGCCCGCGGCGGAGACACCGGTCGATTGCGCGGAGGGCGGCGCTAGCGGAGTGGCAAAGGCGCTGCGGGCGCTCGCCTCGCGGCAGAAGCCCGATTCGGCACTGAAAAAGACGCTGATGGAGGACGCGGAGCGCTTTGAGAACGAGCGCAGCTTTCCGGCGGTGGACCGATGGCTGGACATGATATTCCCCGAGTTCGTCACCGCGCTGGACTATCTGCCATCCGACGCGCTGGTGGTGATACTCGACCACTCGCGGCTGAGTGAACGCGCGGGCGGCATGGCGTGGCAGAACGGCGAGGATGTGACCGAGCTGCTGAAGGAGGGGCGTCTGCATCCACGCCACGCGAAGTTCTACATGGACATAGACGAGCTGTACGCGGCGGTGGGAAGGTTCCCGTTCGTGTACCTGGACAGCTTTATCGGCGCGGCGTATCCGGTGCCGCCCAAGCTGATAGCGACCTTTAACGCGCGGCAGCTTCCGAGCTACGGCGGCAGTCTGGACACGGCTGTGCAGGACGTGCGGCACTATCTGGACGCGCGGGAGGGCGTGGTGCTGCTCTGCGCGGACGAGCGGCGTGCGCGGCGGCTGATGGAGCTGCTGTTCGAGCGGGGGATAAACGCGCAGCTGGACTTTGAGCTGAACGAGCTGCCGCTTCCCGGGCGCAGCCGCATAGCGCTCGGAAGCATAAGCGCGGGCTTTGAGTATCCCGAGCTTGCGCTGGCGGTGATAACCGAGGGTCAGATAGTGCGCCCGACCAGGGGCGAGGCGCGAAAGGGGAAGAAGAAGTCGGCGGCGAACCGCGTTAAGAGCTACGCCGACCTGACTCCGGGCGACTATGTGGTCCACGACGACTACGGAATAGCGAAATTCATCGGCATCCAGACACTGGAGGTCGACGGATTTATGCGCGACTACGCGAAGCTGCAATTTCTCGGCACCGACGTGCTCTATCTGCCCGCGACGCGGCTGGACGTTATCGCAAAGTACATCGGCGCGGGAGAGGGCACTGAGGTGCGGCTGTCCAAGATGGGCGGCTCGGAGTGGAAGCGCTCCAAATCGCGCGCGAAGGCGGCGGCAAAGGAGCTTGCGGGCGAGCTTATCAAGCTGTACGCCGAGCGGCAGCATCTGCCCGGCGTGGTGTGCGCGCCGGACGACGAGCTTCAGAAGGAGTTTGAGGAGCGGTTTGAGTATGACGAGACGCCCGACCAGCTGTCGGCGGCGCGCGAGATAAAGCTCGACCAGGAGAAGGCGACGCCGATGGATCGCCTGCTCTGCGGCGACGTGGGCTTCGGAAAGACCGAGGTGGCTCTGCGCGCGGCGATGAAGTGTATTTTGAGCGGGATGCAGGTGGCGATACTCGCGCCGACGACCGTCCTTGCGCAGCAGCACTATCTGACCGCGACGCGGCGGTTTGCGGGATTTGGCGCGAACATCGACGTAATGAGCCGCTTCCGCTCGCAGTCCGACCTGAAAAAGACCGCGAAGGCGGTGAGCGAGGGCCGCGTCGACCTGCTGATAGGCACGCACAGGATATTGCAGAAGGACGTTACGTTTAAGAAGCTGGGACTGCTGATAGTGGACGAGGAGCAGCGGTTCGGAGTGATGCACAAGGAGCGGCTGAAGGAGATATCGAAGGGCGTGGACGTGCTGACGCTGAGCGCGACGCCGATACCGCGCACGCTGAACATGGCGCTCAGCGGCATACGGGACATGTCGGTGCTGGAGGATCCGCCGCGCGACCGACTGCCGGTGCAGACATATGTGCTCGAACAGGACGACAGCGCGCTGTTTGAGGCGATGCGGCGCGAGCTTGGGCGCGGAGGCCAGGTGTACTATCTGCACAACCGCGTGGAATCGATAGGGCGCACCGCGTCGAAGATAAGGGCGGCGCTGGGCGAGGGCGTGTCGGTGGCGACGGCGCACGGTCAGATGGGCGAACACGAGCTGTCCGAGGTGATGGCTGCGGTGGAGCGCGGCGAGGTGCAGGTGCTGGTCTGCACGACGATAATCGAGACGGGAATAGACATCCCGAACGTGAACACGCTGATAGTTGAGGACGCGGACAGGTACGGACTGTCGCAGCTGCACCAGATACGCGGCCGCGTGGGACGCAGCCGTCGGCGCGCGTATGCCTATCTGTGCTATCGACGGGGCAAGGCGCTGAGCGAGATAGCGCAGAAGCGGCTTTCGGCGATACGCGAGTTTGCCGAGTTCGGCGCGGGGTTCAAGATAGCGATGCGCGACCTTGAGATACGCGGGGCGGGCAATCTGCTCGGCGCGGCGCAGTCGGGGCATCTGAACTCGGTGGGATATGAGATGTACCTGAAGCTGCTTGAGGACGCGGTGATAGAGGAGAAGGGCGAAAAGCCGGCTCTGCGCGCCGAGTGTACCGCCGACCTGTCGGTGGCGGCGCGGATACCCGAGAGCTATGTCGCGTCGAGCGGCGAGCGGATGGACCTCTACCGACGGATAGCGCTGGTGCGCGACGACGCGGGCGCGGGCGATCTGATAGACGAGCTGTGCGACCGATACGGCGACATGCCGCGAGAAGTTCACGCGCTGATAAGGATAGCCCTGCTGCGCACCGACGCGGGTGAAGCGGGGGTGAAGGACATCGCGCAGAAGGGGGACATCATGCGGTTCTACCTCGCCGAGCCGGACATAGAGCGGGTGAGCGCGGTGTGCTCGAGCGACAAGTATCGGCGGAGCCTGCGATTTGAGGCGGGGAACAAGCCCGCGCTGGCGCTGCGTCTCGCAAAGGACGCGGACGCGCTGGAGACGGCGGAGCGGTTTGTGAAGGATCTGCGCGGGGCGTAAAAAAGGTTCGCAATGTGCGTGCGTTTGT
This sequence comes from uncultured Oscillospiraceae bacterium, assembly GCA_964493515.1. Lineage (GTDB taxonomy): Bacteria > Bacillota > Clostridia > Oscillospirales > JAAYOS01 > CANRIN01. The sequence continues at coordinate 29,736 of CAZBNJ010000003.1, forward strand.
AGTATAATGGTTTCGACAGCGAGAAAACGAAACGGAGGCAGATTTATCATGCAGAAGATAGAGCGGGCGGCGCTGATACTCACCGGCGCGGACGGCGGCGCGATGTGGTCGGAGGAGATGCTGTTCCAGCCGCTGCTTCGCGTCCAGTCGTGGGTGCTGATGCGCGCCGACGTGGACGTTGTGATATTCGACGGAAGCGACGAGCTGCGCGCGCAGCTGCTGGCGGTATTCCCGGAGGACAGGGTGATAAGCTCCGCCGAGGCCGCCGAGCGCGAGATAGGCATGACGATAGCGCTGCCGTCGCCGGCGTTTGTGACGACCGACGCGGTGCGCGGTATGACCGAGACGGTGGCGACGCTCGGCGCGATGCGTCTTATGCGCGACGGCGTGACGATAGCTTACGCCGCGCCTGGGCTGCTGGACGAAGCCGCCGTGACCGCGGGGGACGACGGTTCGAGCTACGTCGTGGACGCGGACGAGGGAAGTCTCGTGATAGACGACTACTGCGCGCTGTCGCAGGCGGAGACCCGCGCAAACGCGATAGTATGCCGCCGTTTGCAGCGCGCGGGCGTGCGGATAGTCCGCCCTGACACGGTGTCGATAGGCTCGGACTCGATAGTTGAGAAGGGCGCGGTGATACTGCCGGGCAGCATAATCCGCCACGGAAGTGTTGTCCACGCGGGCGCGGTGATAGGCCCGAACTCGCTGCTGGACGACGCGGAGATAGGCGAGGGCGTGACGGTCAACCAGTCGCAGGTGTACTCGTCGAGAATAGGCGCGCGCACGACGGTAGGCCCGTTCGCGCACGTCCGTCCCGAGTGCGACGTGGGCTGCGACTGCCGTATAGGCGCGTTCGTGGAGCTGAAGAAGTCGGAGATAGGCGACGGCACGAAGGCGGCGCATCTGACGTTCGTGGGCGACAGCACGGTGGGAAAGAACGTGAATTTCGGCTGCGGCACGATAACGTCGAACTACGACGGACTGAAGAAGCACCGCACGGTGATAGGCGACGGCGCGTTTATCGGATGCAACTCGAATCTTATCGCGCCGGTGACGATAGGCGAGAACGCGTACACCGCGGCGGGCGCGACGGTGGTCAAGGACGTGCCGCCCGAGTCGCTGTACATCGCGCGGCCGGAGACGGTGATAAAAGAGGGCTGGGCGAAGCGAGTGATGGCGTTGAGGGAAAAGAAGCGGCAGGAGAAGGGTTAAGCGGGAAAAGGAAAACCCCCGAATGTTCCACGTGGAACATTCGGGGATTTATTTTGCGCGACGGTAGGGTGTCTGGTCGTCTGTCAGCCCGAGAAGGTAATCAACGCTTGTGTTGTGAAACTTTGCGAGCTTTATCAGGACATCTGTTGGAATATCGCGATTGCCGGTTTCATAGCGTGAGTAGCAGTTCTGGCTGCACCCAAGATACTCGGCGATGTCCTTTTGGAATAAGTCCCTGTCCTCTCTAAGTTCCCTGATACGTCTATAAAACATGGCAACGCTCCTTGGTCAGAAGTATTGTCTTCATTATATGTATTCCATTTTGGTATATTGACTTGTGTGCCGATTTGGCATATACTCTTGTTTGGGAGGTGACTGCATGGACGCTAAGGAAGCTATAAAACTGACTGCACAGCTGCTTGACAAAACCGAGGAAGAGGTCTTGCGAGATATAGACCGCGCGGTCAAACTCGCAATGGCGAACCCCAAGAAAAGAGTTCAGGATTTTTGGAAAAGAGTCGCTCCGGATGGTATAGCACCTTCACCCGAGCGAGTTGTCGAAATATTTGCGGAAATTGCCCGCGAAGAAAGATCCGATAAATGAAAAATGGGGATGTTCCACGTGGAACATCCCCATTTTTTACGCAAGCGAAAAGGGTGGGACACCCGGTCGAAGTTGCTACGCAACTTCTCTCACGCACTCGCTGCGCTCGCGCGCCACGTAAGCGAAAAAAGGCCCGGACGACTGTTGCCGTCCGGGCTATGCTAAAACTGTAATGCAGACCGCGCGAAAAGACAATCACTACGCATCCCGCAAGATCCTGCCGTTCGCGCTGAACCACTCCCTTCGCGCCCATGCAG
>CAZBNJ010000003.1:31818-45902 GCA_964493515.1 uncultured Oscillospiraceae bacterium
GCGCAAAACCGGTCGTGGTTCCAAGTTGTGCTCCTATTCATAATGTTCCACGTTGGAACCCGGTCGAAGTTGCTACGCAACTTCTCCCACGCAAGCGAAAAAAGGTGGGACACCCCTATTGGAGCGTCCCACTATGCTAAAACTGTAAGCAGACAGTTTAGCGCTTAGAGAACTGCGGCGCACGACGTGCTGCCTTGAGGCCGTACTTCTTGCGCTCCTTCATACGCGGATCGCGCGTGAGGAAGCCCGCCTGCTTGAGCGTCTGGCGATACTCCTCGTTGAGCTTGAGCAGCGCGCGGCTGATGCCGTGACGGATAGCGCCCGCCTGGCCGGTGAATCCGCCGCCCTGAACGGTGCACTCGACGTCCACCTTGCCGAGCAGGTCGGTGGCGACCAGCGGCTGACGGACGATTATCTTCATGGTGTCAAGGCCGAAATACTGGTCGATGTCGCGGCCGTTTATCGTGATCTTACCGGTGCCGCCCTCGTAGACATGGACACGGGCGACCGAGCTCTTGCGGCGACCGGTGCCGTAGTGATAAGGCTTCTTAGGAGTATACATTAGTCATTGCCTCCTTCATAGGGTACCGGCTTCTGCGCCGCGTGCTTGTGCTCCGCGCCGGCATAGATATGGACACGGTTGAACGCCTTTGCGCCGAGGGTGTTGTGCGGGAGCATTCCCTTGACGGCTATCTCCATCGCGCGCTCGGGGTGGGTCGCCATCAGCTTGTCGTAATGGGTCTCCTTGATGCCGCCGACCCATCCGGTGTGATGGTAGTGGATCTTCTTCTGGAGCTTGTTGCCGGTGAGCACGGCGTCCTTCGCGTTGATGATGATGACGAAGTCGCCGCAGTCAACGTGCGGGGTGAAATCGGGGCGATGCTTGCCGCGAAGTATCGAGGCTGCCAGCGCCGCCGTGCGGCCGAGCGGCTTGCCCGCCGCGTCGATGACATACCAGCTGCGCTGATAGGTCTCGCTCTTTGCCATAAAGGTGGACATTGTTTATCCTCCGTTCAAAATGTGTGTCCTACGCGCATTTTAACGCGCGGGATATGTGGTTTCCGGTTGCAATCGACGTCGGTTTGCGGTAAAATGATTCGTGAGGGTAACGGGTCCTCGTTGAACTTTTTCGCCCCGTGTCGGTGCAGAATTAGTTATACCACAGAATTTTTGGCATGTCAAGCGATTTTTTGGCAAAATCGCGAGAAAAAATTCAAGCTCGCGTTTTCGTCGATTTACTCGCTTATGCTCGTTTATTCTCGCGTGCGAAATCTTTTTTTGGAGGTCGTCCGACATGATACAGAAACTACTTAGCGCCACCCGCAAGGCGGTGGACGAATATCGGCTGATAGAGGAGGGCGACCGCATCGCCGTCGGAGTGAGCGGTGGCAAGGACTCGCTGTGTGTGCTAACCGCGCTCGCGGCGTTGCGCCGGTTCTATCCGGTACACTACGACGTGCAGGCGGTTACGATAGACATGGGGTTCGGGCTGGACTTCCGCCCGGTTGCGGCGTACTGCGACGAGCTGGGCGTGCCGCTGACGATAGTTCCCACGCAGATAAAGGAGGTCGTGTTCGACATCCGAAAGGAGGAGAATCCCTGCTCGCTGTGCGCGAAGCTCCGTCGGGGCGCGGTAAACAACGCGGCGGTGGATCTGGGCTGCAACAAGGTTGCGTACGGGCACCATCTCGACGACGCGGTGGAGACATTTCTGATGTGTCTGTTCTACGAGGGGAGGCTGGGCTGCTTCTCGCCGAAGACATTCCTCGACCGCAGCGGCGTGACGGTGATACGCCCGATGGTGTATGTGGAGGAGTGGTTCTGCGATAAATTCGCGCAGAATCAGCGGCTTCCGGTGGTGGAGAAGAAGTGTCCGGCGGACGGCAACACCAAGCGTGAGGATACAAAGCAGCTGATAGAGCTGCTGCGCGGCAGGTTTCCCGACCTCAAAGAGCGGGTGATGGGCGCCATGCAGCGGGGGCTGAAGGACTGGAAGGTCGAAGGGGTGAGTGCGGAATGAGATTTTTCACACGGAACGAAAAATCGCCGCTCGATTTCATCGTCGTCGGTCTGGGTAATCCGGGCAGCGACTATGAGCGCACCCGCCACAACGCCGGTTTTATGGCGCTGGACGCGCTTGCGCAGTTCTGCGGGGCGGATGTCACCCAGAAGCGTTTTCAGGCGCTGACGGCGCGCACAGCGCTCGACGGCGCGCGTCTGCTGCTGATGAAGCCGCAGACCTTTATGAATCTGAGCGGAAACGCGGTCGGCGCGGCGGCGAGCTATTTCAAGATACCGCCCGAGCGGGTGATAGTACTCTGCGACGACATATCGCTGCCGCTGGGCAAAATTCGGGTGCGCGGCGACGGCTCTGCGGGCGGTCACAACGGGCTGAAGTCGATAATCGCGCAGCTTGGGAGCGACGCGTTCCTGCGGGTGAAGATAGGGATAGGCGGCGCGGACAACCACGACGAAAAGCTGATAAACTGGGTCATTGGTCGGTTCTCGGCGAGCGAGTACAAGGTGGTACAGGCCGCCGCCGAGGGTGCGAGCGACGCGGTGCGGTTGATGATGCGCGACGGCGTGGACAGGGCGGCGAATCTGTTCAACGGCAAGAGTTTTCAGTAGGAGAGCAAATAAAAAGGACGAGGTTTTTACCTCGTCCTTTTTGGTGTGTTGAAATTATGGCTTAGCCGGCGTAGGGGGTGTCGCTGAACGCGTCCTTTGCTATCGTGGTGCCCGCGTTCTCGATGGTGACCCTCGCAAGCGCCGAGCATCCGCTGAACGCGCCCTTCGCGACGTCGGTCGTCGACGCGGGTATGTTGACCGAAGTGATGCCGAGGCAGTTAGTAAACGCGGTGCGGCCGATCTCCTCGAGGGTGGACGGCAGGGTGAGCGCGCCGGTGATGCTCTCGCAGTGCTTGAACGCGTCCTGGCCTATCTTCTCGAGACCTTCGCCCAGGGTGAGCTTCGATATCGCGATGCACTCACGGAAGGCGTTGCGGTCGAGCGACTTGATGTTTTCAAGAGTGACGGTGGCAAGCGCGGTGCAGCCGTCAAACGCGCCGTTGCCGACCTTGCCGTTCTTCAGCGATATGGAGGTGAGGCTCGTGCACTTCTTGAAGGCGTTCGCGCCGACGGTGGCGTCGCCCTCAATGGTTATCGTTGCGAGGTTCTCGCAGTCCTGGAACGCGCCGTCCTCGATCTTGACCGAGCCTGCGACGGTGACCTTGGTGAGGTTCTTGCAGAGCTTGAACGCGTCCTCGCCGATGACTTTGACCGACGCGGGGATGGTTACCGAGGTTATGTCGTTGTTCTTGTAGAACACGTCGGCGTTTATCTCGGTGCAGTCGGAGGGAATGACGACGTCGCCGCCCTCGCCCGAATACTGGAAGAGTATGCCGCCGACTATCGCAAACTCGCCGAGGCTGGACAGCCACGGGGTGCCCGCCAGCGCGGTCGGGTCTATCTCGTGCACGTTTTCAAGACCGACTATCTCCTCGATGTCGCTGCCCTTGAACGCGGCGGGGCCGATGGCCTTGACGCCTTTAGGAATGGTGATGGAGGTGCTGTCGCCCTGATAGGCGAGCAGCACGCCGTTGCGGATAACGAAGCCGTCGTTGTCGTTGAGGAAGGGGGTGTCGGCAAACGACTGCTTGCCGAATCCGTTGGAGATAACCTCGGGCAGAGTGACGTCGGTGAGCTGCGCGCATCCGTTGAACGCGTAAGCGCCGATGTTTGCGACCGTCTCGGATATCTCGACAGAGGTGAGCGACTGGCAGTATGCAAATGACCAGTTGCCGATGCTCTCTATCGAGCCGCCGAGGGTGACCGTCTCAAGTCCCGAGCCGTAGAACGCGCTGTCCGCGATGGAGGTGAGCTTCTCGGGGAAGGTTATCGACTTGAGGTTCGTGCAGTAGCGGAACGCGCCGCGCTCGATGCTCTCGAGGTTTTCGGGGAGAGTTATCGAGGTGATGGTATCGTTTTCGGCAAACGCGTTCTCGCCGATGACCTTCACCTTGGAGGGGATTACGACATTGCCGCCCTCGCCGTTATATCCGGTCAGGACGCCCGAATTCTCGGGGAATTCCTGCGCCGCGACTCCGCCGCTTCCGCACGAGGCGAGCGAGAGCATCATCATTGCGGCAAGGAATATCGCTGCAAGTCGTTTGAAATTATTTTTCATTTGGAATCCATCCTTTCAGAAGGGACAAAAAGTACACCTTGGAAGATTATCTTATATTGTACCACTCATGGTGTGTGTTTGTCAACTTGGACATATCAACAAAATGCAAGCTGAAAAAAGAAAAATTTCACGCACATTACTAAAGAGTATAGCATATCTTTTTTAGTAGTAAATAGTAGCCTTAGAGGTTGTGGGAAGAGTTGAAAAGGAAGGAAAGTCCCATAGGACGCGGTTTTAGGAGGGTGGAAAAGGGGAGAAGAGGTGTTTGAAAGGTGTTGGAAATGGGAGAGGTTATACACATAGGTGTGGGAAGATCGGGAGCGATACGGCGGTCGGATGAGTTGTCAACACAGGTTGTTGTGTTGATTGGATAAGTATGTGGAGAGGGGCGGAGCATGGTAGTAATAAGGAAGCGGGATCTGTTGGACGCGCTGGCGTTGGTGGGCGTCCTTATTGGGATAGCGGCGGTCAGCATACTGTTTATGTTTCTTGAGGGGTGGCTGGTACATAAGTATATACCCGACGTGGAACAGCTTCCCTGGTACTGGAACTATCAGACAGCGCCGGCGTTCTCTCCGGCGGAGAGCGGTCGCAGCGTGTTTGTGGACCTTGACGCGCTGACGCTTACGGTGTACAACGACGGCGAGGTGGAGAAGGTATATCCGTGCTCGGGGGGTAAGAAGTCGTCGCCGTCACCGCTCGGCCAGTGGCAGACCACATACGAGGGCGACTGGGGCGAGGGCTTCGGCGGAAGCTGGATTGCGATTAACTGTCCGTGGGGGAAGTTTGGGATACACGGAACGATAGAACCGTGGACGATAGGCAAGGTGAACGCGTCGCACGGCTGTATTCGGATGCTGAACAGCGACGTCGCCGAGCTGAAGAAGCTGCTGGACTGGGGTACGCCGGTGTACATCAAATATGATGGGATACCCTTCCGCGCGATGAAGAACGGCATGACCGGAAGCGACGTTGTGGAGGTGCAGGAGCTGCTGCGCGACCTGGGATATATCAGCTTTGAGCCGGATGGGACATACGGAGTGGGAACCGAAGCGGCGGTGAAGAAGTTCCAGACCGACTGCGGTATGTACGCGGACGGCGTCGTCGGATGGGGGACGATAGATGCGCTGAGGACGAAAGCGGGGGATTAAGGCGCGGTTTCTCCCACTCATTCGCTACGCTCGTACGGCACTTTCGGAAATTACTCCGCTGGCGGCGAGGGTGTCGCCGAGGTATATCGCCGCGAACTGACCGGGCGCGGGGATCCGCACAGGTGAGTCCAGCGTGAGGACCGCGTCCGAGCCTTCGGTAGAGGGCGTCGCGACGGTCAGCGATGCGGGGTACTCGGTGTTGCTGTGGCGCAGCTTGACCGACACCCGCTCGGGGAGTTCGGCAAGCGGTACGCTGACCGAGCGCAGGTCGGAGAGAAGGACACGCGTTGTATACATATCGTTTTCTTTGACAAGAGTTATACGATTAGTATTTGGGTCGATGGACTTGACATAGAGACGCTCGTCGGCAGAGACGCCCAGTCCGCGGCGCATGCCGACGGTGTAGCCGAGTATGCCGCGATGCCGTCCGAGCAGGTTGCCGTCCGCGTCCACGAAGTCGCCGGGATTGTCGGTGACACCGCGCGCGCGCAGCCATGCCGCGTAGTCGCCGTCGGGGATGAAGCATATCTCCATGCTGTCCGGACGGGAGGCGGCGCTGATGGAGTGGGCTTCGGCGTAGGCGCGGACCTCCTTCTTTGAGCGAAATTCGCCGAGCGGAAAGACGCAGCGGGCGAGGATTTCAGGCGTGAGTCGGCACAGCATGTATGACTGATCGTTGCGGGACAAGGCTTTGAGCAGCGCGGGACGAGGTGATGCGTCGGTGTCGCTCAAAATGTTCCACGTGGAACATTCGGGCGAGGGCGCGACGCGGGCGTAGTGTCCGGTGGCGATATGGTCGCAGCCGAGGCGGTCGGCGAGGTCGACCAGCGCGGCGAATTTGACGGTGGGATTGCAGAGCACGCAGGGATTCGGCGTGTGTCCGGACGCGTATGCGCGCTCGAACGCGGGAAACACGATGCGCTCGAGCTGCTGCGATATGTCCTCGAAAACCAGCTCCACGCCGAGATCGCGCGCGGCAGCGACCGCCGGCTCGGGGTCGAGCGCGGGGTGGGTGAGGAACGCGGCGACCAGGTCGTGACCGCGCTCCTTCAGCAGCGCGCCGGCGACCGAGCTGTCCACGCCGCCGCTCAGCGCTAAAAGTGTCTTTGGCATAGGTAGCTCCTTTACTGCGGGGCTTCGGTCAGAAAATGCACGTTGTTTCGCTCGGCGAACCGCCGAAGCCGCGCGATATAGTCGTTGAAAAATTTGCTTTCCTTGTGACGCGGTATCACCACATCCTCGCCGGAAAAGCGTTCGATGACGATACAGTCGTCGCCGACGGTCATAAAGCCAAGGACGCGGCGGCGGGTGGTGGAGAGGTATATGCGGCGTATCTCGTCGGCGCGGAGGTGGAGATCGACCCAGCGCTGATGGAACTCGTACTGTTTGACGCCTCGGGCGTCGCCGGGGTTGAGCGTCGAGAACCCCATGTTTTGAAGGCGGACGCCCGATGTGGCGAGCACCATGATGATGAGCTCGGTGTCGTCGCAGAAGAGGTGATTCTTTGCCATACTGCGCCTCCTTTGAAGTTATTTTCCGACGCAGAAGTTTGCGAAAACGCGGTCGATGACGTCCTCCGCCGCGCCGCGTCCGAAAAGCTCGCCTATCCGCGCCGCCGCGCGCTCGGCATCGACAAGGGCGAGGTCGGTGGGAAGTCCGTTTTGCAGGGCGGATATCGCCGAGCGGATGCTCTCGAGAGCGGACGAGCAGGCGGCGCGCTGACGCGAGTTTGTGAGCAGGGTGCCGTCGAAGCGGAGGTCGCCCGAGCGGTAGAGCGCGCCGATGGCGTGTTCAAGCGGGGACAGGTCGCCCGACGCGGCGGACAGCTCGACGACTATACGGGGACGCGGAGCATTTTCAACTGATGCGCGGGCGGCGGGGTGCACGCCGAGGTCGGATTTGTTGAGCACGAGGATGGTATGCGCCGCAGCCGACGCGTCGGCAAGGGCGAGACGGTCGTCGGGGGATGGCTTGCGCGAGCCGTCGAGCAGGAGCAGGACAAGCTCTGCGCGGGATACCTCCTCGCGGGCAAGCTCGACGCCGATGCGCTCGACCTCGTTTTCCGCGTCGCGCAGACCCGCGGTGTCGGTGAGCAGGAGAGGCACTCCGCCGAGGGAGGCGCGCTCGCGAAGCAGGTCGCGGGTGGTGCCGGGGGTGTCGGTGACGATGGCGCGCCGCTCGCCGAGTATCGCGTTAAAGAGGGTGGACTTTCCCGCGTTCGGCGCGCCGACTATAGCGGTGCGGACGCCCTCGGTAAAGGCGCGAGCTCGGTCGGAGCGGTCGAGCGTGTCGGCAAGCAAACGTTCCACGTGGAACAATTTTTCCAGCGCGCGAGGAACGGTGAGCGGCTCGATGTCGTCGTCGGGGTAGTCGACCTCGGCGGCGAGGTTTGCGCAGAGGTCGATAAGCGAGTCGTATGCGGGGCGGAGCAGGGCACCGAGCGCGCCGGAGAGCATCGCGGCGGCGTTTTCGGCGGCTTCGCGGGTCTCGGCGGCTATCAGCGCGCCGACCGCCTCCGCCTCGGCAAGGTCGAGTTTTCCGTTCAGGAAGGCGCGTCGAGTGAACTCACCGGGCTTGGCGGGACGGCCTCCGGCGCGGCCGAGCGCGTCGAGAGCCGCCGAGATGACGGCGGGAGAGCCGTGCAGGTGCAGCTCGGCGGACGGCTCGCCGGTGTAGGACGCGCTGCCGCGAAATACCACCGCGAGGCAGTGATCGAGCGCGCGTCCGTCCCGGTCGACGAGCGTGCCGAGGGTCATGCGGCGATTTTCCGGCAAATGCTTAGAGCGGAAGACCCGAAGGAGCAGGTCTTCCGCGCTGTCGCCGGATATTCTGATGACCGCCACGCCGCTTCTGCTTGGTGGCGTAGATAAAGCAAAAATGGTATCCATAGTTATCCTCTTTGTAGGGCTTCGGTTGGGCACATTACGGTGCCTTAACGCTTGCCGACAATCCCGCTTTGTGTACAGCGGGGCTGCACAGTCGCGGTCGTTAGTCGGCTGGGCGTTAATCCCCCTATGTGCCTACCTCAGCACCTCGATGCCGCCGAGATACTTCCGCAGTACCTCGGGCACGACGACCGAGCCGTCCGCCTGCTGGTTCTGCTCGACGAGGGCGGGGAAGATGCGGCTGGTCGCGAGACCCGAGCCGTTGAGCGTGTGCATGAACTCGGTCTTGTCCGAGCCGTCGCGCTTGAAGCGCATACGACCGCGGCGAGCCTGGTAGTCGCGTGCGTTGGAGACCGACGAGACCTCCTTGTAGCCGTCCATCGACGGTATCTGTATCTCGATGTCGTAGGTGCGCGCCATCAGGTCGGAGCAGTCGCCGGCGGCGAGCTTGACGGTGCGGAAGTGCAGTCCCAGTCCCGCGACCAGGGCCTCCGCCTTGCCGACCATCTCCTCGAACGCCTCGTCCGACTTCTCGGGCAGGGTGTACTGCACCATCTCGACCTTGTTGAACTGGTGTCCGCGCACCATGCCGCGCTCGTCGGCGCGGTAGCTGCCCGCCTCACGGCGGAAGCAGGGGGTATACGCGAAGTATTTGCGGGGGAGATCCTTTTCGGTGAGTATTTCGTCGCGGTGGAGCGATACCAGCGCGGTCTCGGCGGTGGGCAGCATGAAGCGGAAGCGGTCGTCGGTCGGGTTCGCGATGTGGTAGACCTCGTCCTTGTACTTCGGGAACTGACCGGCGGTCATGCCGCACTCCTCAAGCAGCATATGCGGGGGGAGTATCATCTCGTAGCCGTCGCCGATGTGGGTGTCGATGAAGTAGTTGAGAAGCGCCCACTCGAGACGCGCGCCGATCCCCGAGTAGAGCCAGAAGCCGTTGCCCGCGAGCTTGGTGCCGCGCGGGTAGTCGATGAGATGCAGCGACTCGCAGAGTTCCACGTGGTTTTTCGGCGTGAAGTCGAAGCTGTGCGGCTCGCCGATGTAGCGGATGGGCTCGTTTGCCTCCTTGCCGCCGGCGACGAGGTCGTCGTCCGGCAGGTTGGGAAGTCCCATCAGCGTGACAGTGTACTCGGCTTCGACGTCGCGGAGCAGCGCGTCGGTCTCCCCGACCTCGGCGGAGATGCGCTTCATCTCGGCGAGCAGCTCGGTGGTGTCCTCGCCCGCCTTCTTCATCTGGGGTATCTGCTTGGAGGCGCGGTTCTGCGCGGCCTTCAGCTCGTCACCCTTCGCGATGAGCGCGCGGCGTCGCTCGTCAAGCTCGATGACCTTGTAGACATCCTCGCGCACGTTCTTGAGCTTCTTTGCCGCGCGCGCGATGACCTCCTCCGGGTTCTCTTTGATATAGCGTATATCCAGCATGGTATATTACCTCCATATATTACGGATTATGCCCATTATGGCGGAAGGTAGAACTTACGGCTCGATGCCGACTATCCCGCCGCGGTCGTCGCGGGTGAGGGCGAGCTTGCCGTCCGCCTCCAGCTGCTCGAGCAGCGCGACCAGGTCGTCGAAGCGGTCGGCAGACGCGTCGAGGTCAAGGCGGGCTTGGGACAGCTCGCCCCTGGTGTCGGTAAGCTGCGAGCGGAGCTGCTCGTTTTCGTCGGTGAGACGCGCGTTTGCGGCGGTAAGCTCGGTGTGCTCGGCAATGAGCGATTCGTTTTGCGACTCAAGCTCGCCGAGCCGGTCGTTCAGGTTGTTTATCGACTGCAGGGCGGAGGTGGAGAATATGTTGTGCTCCGCCTGTAGGTCGCTTATCTGCTCGGAGGCGCGGCGGCTCTGCAGAAAGCTGAAGAGAAGCAGCAGCAGCGCTATCGCGAGCAGACTTATGACATAGATGAGCAGGAAATTTTTCTTTTTTGGGGTGTCGTTCGGGGAGTTCGGAGCGCCGCTCACCGCTCGTCACCTCCGACCATGCCGAGGAACAGTTCGAGGATGCGGTTCAGGTCGTCCATGTCGTAATACTCGAACTCGACCTTGCCCTGACGGCCGGCACCGGTGATGCGCACCTTGCGCTCGTAGCGCTGGGACAGTGTGTCACCGAGCGACTCGAGGTAGCGCTCGACCTGCGTGATGTCGGTCTGGGACTTGCGCTGCTCCTTGGGGGGCGCGGACGCCATGCGCTGATTGGTCTTGACGCGCTTGACCATCTGCTCGACCTCGCGCACCGATCGACCCGCGCGCGCGGCGTCCTCCGCGATCTTGAGCTGCAGCTCGCGGTCGAGCGTGGCGAGCGGTTTCGCGTGACCGGCGGTAAGCTTGCCGCCGCGCACCAGCTCGACGACCTGCGGGTTCAGATCGAGCAGGCGCACCGAGTTTGCGATGGTGGCGCGGCCGCGTCCGACCGCCTCGGCTATCTCCTCCTGGGTAAAGCCGAAGTCGTCGATGAGCGACTGGTAGCCCTCCGCCTCCTCGATGGGGTTGAGGTCCTCACGCTGGAGGTTTTCGATGAGCGCAAGCTCGGCGGCGAGACGGTCGTCCGCCTCGATGACGAGCGCGGGAATGTCCTTCAGACCGGCGAGCTGCGACGCGCGCCAGCGGCGTTCGCCCGCGATGATGAGGTACTTGCCGTCGGTATGGCGGCGGACGGTTATCGGCTGGAGCACGCCATACTTGGAGATGCTGTCCGCCAGCGTCTCGAGCGCCTCCTTGTCGAAGGTCTTGCGCGGCTGGCCGGGGTTAGGCATGACGTCCGCGATCGGCAGCATCTGGCCGACGCCCTTTTCGCCGAGAGTGGCGGCGGGGGTGGGAAGAACGTCGCTGAACAGCGGGTCGGCTGCGGTGGTCTGCGGTTCGCCGCCGCCTCCGAAGAAGTTGTCAAGTCCGCGGCCCAATCCTTTTTTCGGCATGTGGAATATCCTCCTTATAAATGAGTTCATATTACTATTCAAAACGACGGGTTATCTCATCGGCAAGGCGGAGATATGCCTCCGCGCCGCGCGACGAACGGTCGTAGTCGAAGATGGGACGCCCGAAGGACGGAGCTTCGGACAGGCGAACGTTGCGGGGAATGACCGCGCCGAACATCTTGCCGGGGAAGTGGCGCTTGACCTCCTCCGCGACCTGCGCCGAGAGATTGGTGCGCGAGTCGTACATGGTGAGGAGTATGCCGTCGAGGTCAAGCGAGGTATTCAGCCGCGAGCGGACCATACGAAGGGTGTACATCAGGTCGGCAAGTCCCTCGAGCGCGAAATATTCGCACTGGACGGGGACGATGACGCCGTCGGCGGCACAGAGCGCGCCGAGCGTGATAAGTCCGAGCGACGGCGGGCAGTCGATGATTATGTAGTCGTATTCGGAGCGAAGCGGCTCGAGCGCGCGGCGAATTATCGTCTCGCGGTTGGACATTCCGACAAGCTCGATCTCCGCGCCCGCAAGCTCCTTGTTCGAGGCGATGAGGTCGCCGTAATCGGTGCGGCGCACGGCGTCGCGAGCCGCGACGTTGCCGCATATCACGTCGTAGATGGTGTTTCCGGACAGCTTATCCGCGCCGATGCCGCTGGTAGAGTTGCCCTGCGGGTCGAGGTCGATGAGCAGCACCCGACTGCCGCGACTTTTCAGCGCGGCGGTGAGATTTACGCAGGTGGTCGTCTTGCCGACGCCGCCTTTCTGGTTTGCGACTGCGAATATGCGCATATAGTCCCCCCTTACAGACAGTATTCCAGTCTCATTATACCATAAATTACGACAAACGCAATATGCAAAAATCGTTCGACGTGAGCGACGTTCATTCGACGGCGCAGGTATCGAATCGGGGAAAAGGTTCGGATTTTTGCGGGAAATACGGCGAAACGCGCGATATTTCCCACTTTACATTTCCCAAAGCCAAGGAGTAGGATTATGAGTGAGGAAAAACGAAAATGTTCCACGTGGAACATTTTTGTGAAAAGAGGAGGAATCGCAAGATGAAACAGCGTATACGAAAGCTGTACACCGCCGAGATACTGCCAAATCCCGCTCAGCCGCGGAGGGTGTTCAGCGAAGGACCGCTTCGCGAGCTGTCGGACAGCATCCGCGAGTACGGCGTTTTGCAGCCGCTGGTGGTTCGGCGTGTGGACGGCGGCTGGGAGCTGGTGGCGGGGGAACGTCGTCTCCGCGCGGCACGGCTCGCGGGATTGGAGCGGGTGCCCTGTGTGGAGGTGGACGCGGACGACCGTCGGTCGAGCGTGCTGGCGCTCATCGAGAACATCCAGCGCCGCGACCTCGACTTTGTGGAGCAGGCGGAGGGAATAAAGCGGCTTATCGACATATATCAATTCTCGCAGGAGGAGGCCGCGGCGAGGCTGGGGCTGTCGCAGAGCGCGGTGGCGAACAAGCTGCGGGTGCTCCGCCTGGATGCGAAGGCGCTCGGGATGCTGCGCCGCTCGGGATGCGGGGAACGCCACGCGCGGGCGCTGCTCAAGCTGGAGGACGCGGAGATGCAGCGGTCGGCGGCGGAGACGGTGGTAGCTCGCGGGCTGAACGTCGCGGACACCGAGGCGCTGGTCGAGCGGATGCTCGCGGGAAAGCCGGAGCGCAGATCGAAGCGCAAGCGGATATTCGTGCTAAAGGATGTGAGGATATTCCTGAACACGGTGCGCGAGGCGGTGGGACTGATGCGCACGGCGGGGCTGGACGCGTCGGCGGACGAGCGCGAGGAGGGGGACGCGCTGGTTGTGACGGTGAGAATTCCTAAGAGGAGAGAAGCGGTCAGATAGAAAAAGCGAGATGTTCTCGACGTGGAACATCTCGCTTTTTGTCGGCGGGAAAATCACAGCGGGCTTGTTTTTATCTTTCCCCACGGACGGGGATAGGCGGCGGGGGTGGGCGCTGCCTTTTGCACCGGCTGGAGCCGCATGAGCGCCGGTTCACCGTGCGAATCGACCAGCGTGTAGTCGAACGGGTCGAGCAGACTGCCGCCGAGCTTCTTTGCCGCGGTCGACGCCTCGGCTATCTCGTCGGCGGCGCGCGCGGTCTTGTACGCGAGCAGCGTGCCTCCGACGCGCAGGAGCGGCAGGCACAGCTCGCAGAGCGCGCGGGTAGCGGTGACCGCCCGCGCTGTGGCGAAGTCGAACGACTCGCGGCGGTCGGAGTGGCCAAGCTCCTCGGCGCGCGCGGTGATGACCTCGACATTCGGCAGGTCGAGCGTTTCGGCGACGCGGGAGAGGAAGGCGGTGCGCTTCGCGAGCGAGTCGCAGAGGGTCACGCGCAGGCGGGGAAGCGCGATGGCGAGCACCATCCCGGGGAAGCCGGCGCCGGTGCCGACGTCAATGAGCGACGGAAAGTCGTCCCCAAAACCGCAACCGGTTTCAAAAAATGTTCCACGTGGAACATTTTTTGAAATCGCGACCGACTCGGGTTTATACATCAGTGGGGCGAGACTGTCCAGAAAGTGACGGGTGGCAAGCTCGGACTCGGTGGCGGGCCCGATGAGGTTCATCGTTTTGTTCTGCTCGACGACAAGGCTTGCATAGGCGCAGAGCTTTTCGGCGGCATCGGCGGGAAGAGATATCCCACCGTCTGCGAGTGCGCGGGCAAGTTCGGCGGTGGTCCTAGGGCGCCTCCTTTCCTCGATTCGAGCCAGAGCATCAGCGCGGCGACGTCGGCGGGGTTGACCCCCTCCAGGCGTCCCGCCTGACCGAGCGTGCGCGGCTGTGCGGCGGACAGCTTCTGCCGCGCCTCGATGCGCAGTCCGGCGATAGCCGAGTAGTCGATGTCGGCGGGAAGTAGCAGGTTTTCCGACCGCTCGGCGGCACGTCGTTCCGCCTCGGCACGGGCGATGTAGCCCTCATATTTGGCGGATATCTCGACCTGCTCGCAGACATC
>CAZBNJ010000003.1:46002-74615 GCA_964493515.1 uncultured Oscillospiraceae bacterium
TCCTGGCGAAGCACCAGGCGGTGTTCCGAGCGGGAGGTCATCATGCGGTACGGCTCGTGCGCGCCCTTGGTGACGAGGTCGTCTATCATCACGCCGACAAGCCCCTGTGTGCGGTCGACGGTGTGCTCGCTGAGTCCGAGCGCGCGGCGCGCGGCGTTTGCACCCGCGATAAGCCCCAGCGCGGCGGCCTCCTCATAGCCGGACGTGCCGAGGAACTGTCCCGCGCCGTAGAGACCGTCCACCTTTTTGGACATCAGCGTGGGCGAGAACTCGGTAGGGTCGGCACAGTCGTACTCGATGGCGTAGGCGGGTCGGGTGAACTCGGCGTGCTCGAGACCTTCGATGGAGCGCACCAGCGCGAGCTGGACGTCCTCCGGCAGCGACGAACTCAGTCCCTGGAGGTAGAGCTCGCCGCCGTCCAGCTCGGTAGGCTCGACGAACACCGGATGGCGAGACTTGTCGGCGAAGCGCACGACCTTGTCCTCGATAGAGGGGCAGTAGCGCGGGCCGGTGCCCACGATGTCGCCGCCGTAGAGCGGCGAGCGGTGAAGGTTGTCGCGTATTATTTGATGTGTGCGCTCGTTGGTGTAGGTCAGGTGGCAGACCGCGCGGTTCGGCGGCAGCTCGGGGGTGAGGAAGCTGAACGGCGCGAGGTCGCGTTCGCCGTACTGCACCGCCATGCGGCTGAAATCGACGGTGGACGCGTGGACGCGCGGGGGAGTGCCGGTCTTGAAGCGGCGTATCGACAGTCCGAGCGCGACAAGCGACTCGGTCAGCGCGTCGGCGGGGAACATCCCGTCGGGACCCGCCGAGCGGGAGTAGTCGCCGACGAATATCTTTCCGCCAAGGAACGTGCCCGACGCGATGACCACGCATTTTGCGCGGAACAGTGCGCCGAGCGCGGTCTCGAGAACAAGGCGACAGGGGGAGTCGGAGGATTGCGGTTCAACGCAAATCGACCGAATCTCCGCCTGCTTCAGCCACAGGTTGGGCTGACGCTCGAGCGCGTGCTTCATGTACAGCCGATATGCCGAGCGGTCGGCCTGCGCGCGGGGAGAGCGGACGGCGGGACCCTTGCCGCGTCCGAGCATTCTGAACTGGATGCAGCAGGCATCGGCGGCGCGTGCCATCTCACCGCCGAGCGCGTCCACCTCGCGGACCAGACAGCCCTTCGCGCTGCCGCCTATCGACGGATTGCAGGGCATATTGCCCACCGCGTCGAGGTTTATCGAGAACACCACCGTGCGTGCGCCGATGCGCGCCGACGCGAGCGCGGCTTCGATGCCCGCGTGACCCGCGCCGATGACGGCAACGTCAAACTCTCCGGCGAGATATTTCATAATTTCACCAGCACGCGGACGGACAGCGGCGCGAGCTCGAGGGAGTCGTCGTCGACCGAGAACCGTTCGCAGGTCGCGATGTCGAAAAATGTTCCACGTGGAACATTCACGGTCTGGGGAGAATGGGAGGAATTCAGAACGAGGAGGACATCGTTTTGCGACGCTCTGTTCGCTCCATTCGGAGATTGACTTTCGGAAAGCGCGGAAGCGTTGCGGCGCAACGATCTGCGCATCACCATCGCACGGTCGTTCGTGTAGTCGAAGAAGATGTCGCCGTCGACCAGCGCGTCAAGCTCGGTGCGCGCCTTGGCGAGCAGTCGATACCAGTCGAGTATCGAGCGGACGGGGTGCGCCCGGTCGTAGCGGGTGTGGAATTTCGGTTCGCCGTCACGACCCCACGCAAAGGTGCGACGGCAGAACGGATCCTCCGCGCCCTCCATGCCTATCTCGTCGCCGTAGTAGATGGTCGGGCTGCCGACAAAGCAGAACTGGATAGCGGCGGCTATCTTCAGCAGCGCGACCGCGACCGCTCGTCGCTCGGACGGGACACGCAGCCTTGCGTGCTCCTCCTTCGGTCCGGCAAACGCTCCGTCGTCCACGCCGAGCAGTGTGAGTATGCGCGGCGTGTCGTGCGTGCCGAGTATGTTCATCGAATTTTTTATCGCGTAGGGGGGATAGTTTTCGAGCAGGTCGAGCATCTCGTCGCGGAAGTCCTCGGCGCGTCCGCCGCGCAGGAATCGCACCAGCGACGAGCGGAACACATAGCCCATCACCGCGTCCAAGCCGCCGTCGAGCAGGTATTTCCGCCGCTCGGAGTAGCTTATCTTGTTTGACGCGTCCTCCCAGACCTCGCCAAGCACGAACGCGTCGCTCTTCTCGGCGCGCGCAGCGGCGGATATCTCGCGGATGAAGTCGTCGGGCAGCTCGTCGGCGACGTCCAGCCGCCAACCGTCCGCGCCCTCGCGCAGCCAACGGCGCACGACCTTGTCGCAGATGAAGCTGCGGTAGGACGGCGCGGCCTCGTTTACGGCGGGCAGGGTGTCTATGCCCCACCAGCTGTCGTACATATTCGGCCATCGGGTGAACCGAAACCAGCCGAAATACTCGCTTTCACGCGACTGATACGCGCCGACCGACGGGTAGCGGTCGTCACGGTTGAAGTAGACGCTGTCCGAGCCGGTGTGATTGAACACGCCGTCGAGCATCACCCGCATACCCCTCTCGTGAGCTGCGTCGCAGAAGGCACGGAAGTCGTCGAGCGAGCCGAGCATCGGGTCTATTTTCTCATAGTCCGCCGTGTTGTAGCGGTGGTTTGAGAACGACTCGAAGATGGGGTTCAGGTAGATAGTGGTAACGCCGAGCGACCTGAGATAGTCGAGCTTATCGCGTATCCCGGCAAAATTGCCGCCGAAAAATTCGCGGTTGGTCACCTGCATACTGCCCTCGAAAAACTCGGCGCGCGCGATCGGATCCTCGTCCCACTTCATCAGCTTTCGCTTGCGGGTGTCGGGGGTGCTGCCGTCGCAGAGGGGGGTGTCGGGGTGCAGTTTATCGCCCGAACGCGCGAATCGGTCGGGGAATATCTGGTATGTCACGCCGCGACCGAACCAGTCGGGAACATCACGCGGCTCGTATACGGTAAGTTGAAACGGATGGGCGGATGCCGCTCCGTAAAACTCGGCGACGCCTCCGCTGCGACCCGGGCGCGCGCCGTAGCGGAAGTATCCGCCGTCGTTTTCAAAGCGGAAGTGGTAGAAGCAAAGACCGATGTAGTCGCCGCATCCGACCGCTCCGAGATCCAGCTCGACCTCGAACAGCTCGCGGTCGCCGCACTGTTCCACGTGAAACATCTCCAGCTCGACCACGCGGGGGACCGACTGCGCGGGGTCGTCCTCGAGATGGTAGTCGTCAAACTCGACGACCAGATATCCGCGAAGGGGGACGCGATAGCTCTCGGGATAGGCGCGGAAGCGTATCTTCTCACCGCGCGGGACCGCGCCGAGGGGTGTGCGGCAGTCGAGAGAGCGCGAATCGTATATTGGAAGCAAACGGACACTCCTTTATATATTATAATGAAGAAAATAGACAGGCCATGTTTAGAAGTAGAAACCGGAACTCCGACCGGTTTCGCGAAGCGAAATTGTGCCCGATCCGGCATGGGCACGAAGGGAGGAGTTCAGCGCAAAGGGTTATTCCTTTGCGCGGCGTCCACCGCGGCGACGGCGTGGCTTCTGCTCGGAACCGCCCTCGCCCTGCGAACCGTCGGTCGACTGCCGATCGCGGAGGGGAGCGCGGTGCTCCTTCTGCGGCTGCTCGCCGTCATCGGATGTCTCCGACTTCTGCGGACGCGGCGCGCGGGGAGGCTTTTCGGATGCCGCCGGACGCTGACCGCCTGCCTGACCGAGACGCGCCTTGCCGTTGCGCAGCACCTCGATGTCGTCGATGTGGTAGTATTTCGCGGAAAACTCGTCGCCGTTCTCGAGAAGCACTCGGAGCTGGCGGCGGAGCAGATTTATCGCGGTGACGGTGCCCTCGCCGTCGACGGTGCGGACGAGCGAGCCGAGCTTCGGCGTGGTCTTGAGCAGCTCGCTGTAAGCCTCCTGCTCATATTTCAGGCAGCACATCAGTCTGCCGCAGGTGCCGCTTATCTTGGTAGGGCTGAGCGACAGCGACTGGTCCTTTGCCATCTTTATCGAGACGGGGTGGAACTCGCGCAGGAACTGCGAGCAGCAGAACGGACGCCCGCAGATACCGAGTCCGCCGAGCATCTTTGCCTTGTCGCGCACGCCGACCTGGCGCAGCTCCACGCGGGTGTGATACTGCGCGACCAGGTCACGCACCAGCTCGCGGAAGTCGACGCGGTTCTCGGACACGAAGCTGAACACCATCTTGCTGCCGTCCAGCGACCGCTCGGCGCTTATCACGCGCATATCCAGGTTTCGGGCGTCGGCGCAGTCCTGACAGAAGTTCCGCGCGGCAAGCTCCTCCTGCTCGCGGGCGGCGGCTTTCGCCAGATCGTCCTCGTTCGCGCGGCGCATAACCTTGCGGAACGGCGGGACTATCTTGTCGTCGGCGACCATCCGATTGGACGCCACGCACTCGCCAAGCTCGCTGCCGGCAGCGGTCTCGACCACCAGCTTCGCGCCCTCCTCATACTGCGCGCCGCACGGGTCGAAGTAGTAGGTCTTGCCCGCGCCGCGGAAACGTATTCCGACAATTTCGGTCATTATTATACCTCCAAACGGTGGATAAACATAGTCATACACAATATATTATACCGCAGAAATCGTAGCTGTCAAGCGCGATTGCGGACAGTCTCCGAGGAGAAAAGTCACACTTTTGGAGAGTGCTGAAAATTTTTGAAAAAATATGTGAAAAAACGCTTGCAATTCCGTGGGAGTCTGCTATAATAGGGCTACACAAGGGGGAACTACACCTAATTTGTCGAATACCGCCGCCATGTGCGGCAAACCAAATAACCTTTTACCACGAAAGGAGAGAGCGAATATGAAGAAAGGCAGAAGAGTATTTGCGATATTCATGGCGACGGTCATGGTTCTTGCACTGTTGCCGACTGCTGCGTTCGCTCACGATGAGGAGATCATTGATACCGAGGCAGAGGCGCTCGAGGTGTTGGGTGCAATAGCGTCTGACGATACCGAGAGCGGCTTTGAGGCGGAGGCCGACGATGAACTCGGCGAGCCTGACGAGGATTTCGGCGGCTTTGCGGAGGACCTGCCCGACGACACGTTCGGCGGCTTTGCCGGCATCGACGACCTGTTCGGTATGGACGAGGACGCCGCGCCTGTGGAGGACGACGACTTCGGCATCGGGGCGGTCGCCGAGATAGCGCTGTATGCGTCGACGCAGCAGCGCACCGTAAACGTGTCGTGGGTAGACGCTTTTAACCCCAACGTTGCGTACAACTCGTACAGCTTTACCAAAAATTATAATGAAGAGATTACGCTTGATGAAGTGCTCCCGAATGGCATTGGCGATTACGTCGTCATTAAATATGAGCTGACCGTTAAGAACGGAAGCAGCACCACGACCGACACGAGCACCGATTTCATCGTGGGACCGAAAAAGGGCGTCCCGTCCTACAAGATATATGTCATTGACGCCACACCGGGCGCGCACATATACTTCGACCTCGCGTTTGTGGACGAGGAGGGCAACGAGCTTGCCGCGCCGGAGGGCTACGCCATCGGTTACACCGCGACCATCAGGGGTACCGACGGATATAACGAGACTACCACCCGCACGACGAGCGGAAAAATAACCGTAGATGCTCCGTACTACAACGCGCTTGTGAAATATGGAAATGAGTTTACGTTCGGCGAGCAGGAGAACCTGGACATACCCGGATACGAGCTTATTGACGGAAATCCGGTGATAAGCTGGCCTGAGAATATGGGAGGAATGTATCGAAGCGGGCCGAACAGTTACGCTGTTGAGGCAGACGCTTTAAGGGATGTTTCCTTTACCATCACCAACACATACAGGCAGGTCGAGACCTACACGGTCACATGGCTGGACTTTACGGGGGAGGTGTTCCACACCGAGATAGCGAACAAGGGCGCGGACATCCCCGCAGAGTATCTTGAGAGCTGCCCGAAGGGCACTCCCGACAACGAGTCCTTCGCGTTTAACGGCTGGAATGAGCCGATCGCGGACGGCGAGAACTACATCATCAGCGCCAGCTGGATAGAGCCGCACACGGTGACTATCGATGGAGTGGTGACGCAGACCGTAAAGCATGGCACGACCGCGAGCGAGCCGGTCAGAAAGCCGGAGAAGGTCGGACATACCTTTGACTTCTGGACGCTCGACGGCGAGAACGCGTTCGACTTCAGCACCCCGATAACCGAGGACATAGCGCTGACGTCGAGCTGGACCGCCGAGAAGCGCACCGTCGCCTGGATGGACGGCGAGGACGTTGTCGCGACCGCCGAGGTCGACTACGGCACGACCGTGACCGAGCCGGATGCCGAGCTGACCCGCGAGGGCTATCGCTTCGACGGCTGGGACTTCGACTTTGACACCGAGATAACCGAGGACACGACGATATCCGCGATTTGGGTCAAGCAGATCACTCACACATGGGTGAACGGCGAGGATACCGTGGACAGCACGACGGTGGACGAAGGCACGGAGGTTGAAGCGCCCGAGGCTCCGACCCGCAGCGGCTACACCTTTAACGGATGGAGCGAAACCACCGACGAGTGGGGCAACGTGACCTACACCGCGCAGTGGACGCAGAACAGCACCGGCAATACCGGAAACACGGGTAATACCGGCAATACGGGCACCACCGGCGGAAATGTCGGCGGAAACGACGAGCCTATCGGAGGCAACGACGAGGGCAACGACCCTGCCGATGATACCACCGATCCGAACGAGGGTGGCGAGAACGGCGAGGATGAGAACGGCGGGCTTATCGACATAGACGATGACCAGACCGCGCTCGCCGACCGACCGTTCCTGTTCATCGACGTGAACGAAAACGACTGGTTCTATGGCGACGTGTACACCGTGTGGGAGAAGGAAATGATGAACGGCGTGACGACGACGCTCTTTGCGCCGCACGACACGACCACACGAAGTATGCTGGTGACGATACTCTATCGACTTGAGGGTGAGCCGGAGGTCGAGGTGACCGACAGGTTTACCGACGTGGCGGCGGATATGTACTACACCAAGGCCATAGCATGGGCTGCCGAGAACGGCATAGTCTACGGAGAGACCGAGGACACCTTCTCGCCGGAGGGCATCGTCCTTCGCGAACAGACCGCCGCGATACTCTATCGCTACGCCAAGTACAAGGGTATCGACGTGAGCGTTGACGAGAGCGAGATATCGTTTGAGGACGCAGACCAGATAACCGAGTACGCGCAGGACGCGATGCTCTGGGCGGTAAGCACCGGGCTGATGAAGGGCAAGGCTGACGGCGTGCTCGCGCCGCAGGAGGGCACCGAACGCAGTCAGATGGCGACGCTGCTCGTGCGTTTCATGGAGATGGCGGAGAGCGCCGAGGGCGAGGCTGACGAGCAGTAAGCCCTGGCCGCCGAAAGTTTGATATAGTGAAGGAGGAGACCAAGCGGTCTCCTCCTTTGATTTTATCGAATGACCATCTTTATGATATCCGCGATGTATTCCGGCGGGTCGACGCAGTCACCGGCGACCCACTTCATCACCACAGCGGTTAGACCCTGGCGGTAGAAGCTCATCATGTACGCGTGCTTTGTCTTGTCCACGCCGTAGCGCGTGAGTATCGGTGAGATTGTCTCCGAAAACATACGCTGAAATGTCTTTTCCACGTCAAACACGCTCGAATTGTCGTGTATTGCCTTGTACGCGCGCTGATTCTCCCTGACAAAGTTCAAATATGGCATCAGCCACTCGTCGGTGATGAAATACAGCTCGTCCAGCGGCTTGTCCTCTACCGATATATCACTGCGCGGCAAATTCTCGTAGAACCGCTCCCCGATAAGCGACATCGTCTCCGCAAGCAGATCGCCTACCGTCTCATAGTGCAGGTAGAAGGTGGAGCGGTTGACCTTTGCGCGAACGCATATCTCCTTTACGGTGATATACTCGAAATCCTTTTCGTCGAGAAGGGAGAGCAGCGCCTCGTCCATACGGACGGCGGTCTCAAAGTATCTGCTCCTGTTCATCCCGATACCTCCACGCTCAATCTGCCGCGTCGCTTATCTCCTTTGCGAGCCGCATAATGTCGCTCGCGTACTTCTGCTTGCCCCTTGCGAGCAGCCGCTTGTAGATGAAATAGTTCACCGACACCATCGCGATGCCGATAAGCCCTATCACTATGCCGCCGACAAATGCCGCCGTGCCGCCGCCGATGACCTCCATCGCGAGGCACATACCGACACCGAGCACCAGCGCGCCGACTATGCCGAAGGTGTAGGCGAATATGTTTGCGGGCTGCTTTGCCTTTCTGTCCAGCTTCTTCAGCGCAACCACCTTGGCGGTCGACTTCTCGGCGTACTCCTCCGCTATCTTTTCTGCAAATACTGCGTCCGTACTTTTCATGATATAGACATCTCCTTTCGGTTTGTGTCTATATCATACTGTAATGCGCGCCGCGTTTGAACGACACCGATTGCGGGAAGTGTCGGGTTTTGCGCTACGACAGGTATATCGCGTGCAGGAGCGCGCGTCCGATCCGCGTCTTGAACATGGTGGCGAGCGCCCTGTTTATCGCCTCGAGCGACGCGTGGCACTCGTCGGCGTTTACGAGATAGTCGGCTTCGAGCAGTATCTGCCAGTCGACGCCGTCCACGCCCTCGAGCGTGTGGTGGTGACCGACGAGGAACGCTATCCGCTCGATGTCGGCGTCGTCCACGCCGCAGTCGGCGAGGAAGTCACGCGCCATGTCCGGGCCGTACTGCTCCTGGAGCTTGCCGTCCGCCGAGCCGAACTTCTCGCGCAGCATCGGGCAGGCGATGTCGTGAACTATCGCCGCGACCTCGGTTATGAACTGTGTGTTGTCGTCGAGGCCCTCCGCGAGCCCTATTACCCGCGCAAACGAGTGGACCTTCTGAAGGTGGTTGATGTCGTGGTGCGAGCCGTTTTGCGCGGCTATCATGCGGCAAAGAATCTGTGCGGCTGTCATGGATTACCTCCTGTTATTTTGAATAGAAAAACTACGGTTTGTTACGAGGTTCAGCGCGGAGAGGCAGGGGCTTGGGTGTGCGGAGCAGCCGTCCCTTCCACGCGGATCTCACCGGCTTTGCTGAGGCAGAACTTGGTTATCGCGGGGCCGACAAGCTCGTATATCAGCGTGCCGCAGAGCACCACCGCGCGTATCTCGGGCGCGTACTGCGGAACGACGCTCTGCGCGACGATGGTCAGACCTATCGCCACGCCCGCCTGGGGGATGAGCGTCGGGCCGAGCCACTTGCGCACCTCGGTCGGTGCGCCGCAGAGCCTTCCGCCGAGCCACGCGCCGAACATCTTGCCCACCACGCGCACAAGGACATATACAACGCCGATGACGCCTATCGACGGCAGTATGCCGAGGTTGAGCCCCGCGCCGGAGGTGGCAAAGAACAGCAGGAATATCGGCGGCGTGATGTCGTCGGCAAGCTCCGCCATCATGTCGCTCTCGGGGGAGAGGTTGCAGAGCAGGGCGCCGCACATCATGCAGGCGAGCAGCTCGGACGCGCCGAGGAGGGTGGCGATGCCGCTTGTCGCGAACACCGCGCCGCAGAGTATTATCAGGCGATTGCCCCGCTTTTTGAAGAACCGCATCGGTATCGTCATCAGGAAGCCGACGACGCTGCCGAGCGCGAGCGCGATGAGTATCTCGACAAGCGGCTTTGCTATCTGCCACGCGACCGAGGTCTGCGCGGCTTCGGCGGAGGGGTTCAGCATACCCGCGACCGCGACCGACAGTCCGAACGCCACCAGCGCGACCGCGTCGTCGATCGCCACGACCGCGAGCAGGGTGTCGGTGACCGGCCCTCTTGCGCGGTACTGCTTGATGACCATTATCGTCGCGGCGGGCGCGGTAGCTGCGGCTATCGAGCCGAGGACTATCGCAAACGGCGGTTCGCATCCGGCGACGACCAGCGCGCCCTGCACGAGGAACACCGCGCAGAGAGCCTCGAATATCGCGATGACTATCGGGGTCTTGCCCACCTGCTTGAAATAGCTGCGCTTGAACGAAAGACCTATCGTGAACGCGATGAACGCGAGCGCCATCTCGCTTATCAGGTCGAACGACTCGACCGTCTCGGCGGGTATGACGTTCAGAACATGCGGTCCGAGGACGAGTCCCGCGAGCAGATAGCCGGTGACGTTTGGCAGCTTGATAAGTTTTACCAGCCTGCCGCAGAGCAGTCCGCCGATGAGCAGTATCGCGAGATATGTAAGTGTTCCGAGCTGCGGCATGGCTCACTCCGCCTCGCTTTCGGTCTCCCGCGCGATGTCGGCGGGTATGCCCTCGACGAATATCGCGGGCACGGCGAAGATGATGCCGGTGTCCGGCTGGGTCACGTCGCCGACCACGCGGTCGAACACCTCGCGCGCGTCCATGACCTGGCGGCGGTCGATGATGGTGAATATCGTGCGGTTCTCGCTGTGGCGCATGCCGAAAAACGCGCGGAACGAGCTTATGGCGTGAGTGTCCTCAAGCCCGCCCAGCTCGTGCGCCATGCCGATGGAGTTCAGCACCGTCGCGCCGCCGATGCCCGCAGCCCGCAGCTCCTCCAGCAGCTTGTCCAGCTTTTCAACGCGGTTCAGCACGATGAAAAGCACCAGCTTTTCCGAGTTCATGTTCATGTTTGTGCTCATTTTTTGTTCGCCTCCGAAAGATTGTGTATCAAATGCGGCTGTGCCGCATAATGCCCTGAGTTCAGACTCAGCCGTCCAGCTCGCCGGGGGTGTGGAGCAGTCGGTAGAGCGTTATCGCCGCCGCCTCCGCGCTGAAGTGACCGGTGGGTCGGAACGCGGAAAGTTCGTCGCCGCGAAAGACCTCCGCGCGATATAGCCCGAGCACGTCGTCGCGCGCCCATCCGCTGACAGTGTCAAAGTCGGAGGGGGAGTCGTCGCGAAGGCGCGCGGGGGTGAAGCCTATCAGCCGACAGAGGCGGGTGAGCACCGCGGCTGCTTCCTCGCGGGTGAGCGGGTCGTTTGGGCGGAAGCGTCCGTCGCCGTCGCCGAGCACCAGCCCGAGCGTCGCCGCCTGAAGCACCGCGCGGTCGTTCGTGTCCGAAAATGACGCGTCCGCCGCAGGAGTCTCGCCGCTTACCAGCTCGAAAAAACGCACCGATAGGGCGCAGAACTGCTCACGCGTGATGTTTGCCGACCAGTCGTCGAGACATTCGAGCGGGTCGAGAAGTGCGAGCTGTCCCGCCTGCCGCAGCTCGGCGGTAGCCCAGGCGCTCGCGTGCGGGAACTGCGCGTTTGCAAGCGATCCGCCTGACGACGCGAGGATGCGCCATCCGTCAGAAGTATTTACCGCGAAGCGATCGCCTTCGCCGCCGGCGACATCGGTAAGCCCGACCGCAGCGTAGCTGATGTCCGCGCGCGCGATAGCGAAGTGGTCGCCGAACCGTACCGCGAACGCCGAGCCGGTGTAGCCGCCGATGTCGGTCGCGCCGCCGAGCGGGGTAAAGCCGCCCCAGCGATTGATTACGCCGGGAGTGCCCGCCTTCACCGCGTAGGCAAGGCCGTGGACGAAGTCGCCGACCGCGTCGTACACGGCGGGTACCGCAAACTCGCCGTCGGTGTCGATAAAGCCCCAGCGGTCGCGCACCTTGACCGGCGCGAGACCCTCGCGGAACTCGCCGATGTCGGCAAAGCCGGTGTAGTAGCGCACGCGGCCGTCGCCGTCGACGATGGCGCACGCGCCGTTTCCGCGAAGGGTGACTATGCCCTCGCCAGCGCTCGCCGCCGTCCAATCGCAGTCGGTGACCAGCTCGCCGGAGGCGTTGATAACGCCATAGCCGCCGTTTGACACCACTGCGAGCTTTCCGCTGAAGTCGCCGACATAGCCGAAGCGGTCGGAGGTCAGCGCGTGACCGTGCTCGTCCACGAAGAACCAGCCGCTTTCGTCGCGCACGGCGGCAAATCCGTCGTGGAACTGCCGCGCGTCGACGTAGTCGCAGCCGATGGCAAGCGTCATGTCCGCGCCGATGTAGCCCCAACCGCCGTCGGTGTCCATCACCGCCGCAAAGCCGTCCGAGAAGTAGCCGGCGCCTGCCCACGCGCCACTGACCTCCGCGCCGAAGCGATTGATGAACCGCCAGCCGTCGGAGGCGAGCACCGCCGCGCGTCCGTCCGAAAAGTCGCGCACGTCGGCGTAGACGGCGTCGATTGCGACCGAGCCGTCGGACGTGTTGACAAAGCCCCACCGCTCGCCCGAGCGATAGGCGCAAAAGCCCTCGCTCGGCGCGCGAAGCTCGTCGAACGTGTCGCCGACATAGCGCGCGCCGCCGTCGAGCGTCGGTGTGAGCGCGTCGGCGGCGGGGGAGAGTGTGAGTGTCAGTATTAGCGCAAGAAGCAGCGCGAGTGTTCGTTTTGTGTGCATATAGGACTCCTTAAAATGTTCCACGTGGAACGGCTACTGTGGACATTTGTGCGCAAGTAAAGGACAATCACCAACTTGCGGGGTAGCGTCCGTCCGCGCTTATCAGCAGCACGCCGTCGGGATTTGCCGCGACCGCCGAGCGTATCTCGCCCGCCGCCGAAGGGTCGGTGTATGCCGAGGCGATGACGACCGACGTGGGAGCGCCGTCCCCCGCCGAGCTTAGCACGAACTCAAATCCCGCGTCGAGCGGCGCCGCAGTGCCGGCGGTTTCGAGCGGCAGACGCACCGCCGCGTCGTCGGATATCCGGTCGGGGGAGACGTAGAGCGACACACGGCCTCCCGCGGCCTTTACAGCGTCTGTAAGCGCGTTTCCAAAGGTGGTGAGTATCTCCATACGGCTCACGCCGGCCGCCTCGCCCTCGAACGCTATGCGGTCGGTGTAGCCGCTTGTGGGGAAGGAGAAGTTGTCGAGCAGCACCTCGTCGAAGCCGGCGCCGATAAGCTCGAGCGTGAGGTCGGTGATATAGCCGCGCGAGGTCTCGTTGTACGGGTCGAGCCAGCCGAGCGCCTTGGGACGGTCGCCGTCCAGCCAGCGCCTGCCGTCCGCCCATTTGACGGCGTAGGACGAGTCGTAGTTGCCGAGATAGCTCTCCTTGAGCGAGGACATCCGCGCGACGACGTACAGCCCCGCGTCGTGCAGCTCGGCTATGCGGCCGAGGTCGAACGCGTCCGCCGCGTCGGGCGTTGCGCCCACGGTGTTTGCGAGCGGCACGGTCGAGCTCCAGTGCAGAGCGCCGTTTTTCTCACCCATGTCGAGCACCACCGTGTTGATAAGCCCATCCTTCGCGAGCTGGAGAGCGCCGCCGAACGCGACCTCGTCGCGCGGGTCGAGCTGCACCGCGACGATGGTGGTCGGGCGCGCGCCCGCCTCGGGGGAGGGAGACGGCTCGACCGACGGCTCGGCGGACGGCGATTCGATGATAAAGCTCGGTTCCGCAGACGGTGTGCCCTCCGGAGCGGGGGATGTACCTCCCGGGTTCGCAGAGGGGTTGGGCGAAGTTTTCGTGGAGAACTGCGGACCGTCGGGGGTGAATACTATCTGCTGTGTCGCCGCGAGCACAAGGACAACGCCGAGCGCTGCGAGCAGCAGCCCGACTATCGCTGCGAGTATCCTTCTGCCGCGCCGACGGCCGCGGTAGGGTGTGTATCGTGCCAAGATGAAAACCTCCTGACGAGAGTTGTTTAGATGTCACTAGCCGCGCGATTGAGGTTGGAGTCGGAGATGAGATGGCGCGGGCACTTCGCGGCGCAGTCGCCGCAGCCGACGCACTTCAGATAGTCGATCTCGGCGAGGTTGTCCACGACGTGTATCGCGTCGTGGGTGCAGGTCTTTTCGCATATCTTGCAGCCGAGGCAGCCTATCTCGCATATCTTGCGGAGATTCGCGCCGCGGTCGTGCGACGAGCAGGCGATGTTCACGTCGGCATAGTAGGGCGCGGCGTGGATGATGTGGCGCGGGCACGCGTCGACGCACTTGAGGCATCCGGTGCACTTCTCGTGGTCGACGTGCGCGACGCCGCCCCGTATCGACAGCGCACCGAACTTGCACGCCTGGGTGCAGCTTCCGAGTCCGAGACAGCCGAAGCGGCACTCGGCGGGGCCTCCGGCGAGCTTTGCGGCGCTCGCGCAGTCGCTTATGCCGACATAGTCGTAACGGCGCAGCGCGTGTATGCCGCCGCTGCACGCGACGAACGCCGCGAGCCGCGTGTTCTTTTCCATCTCGATGCCGAGTATCTCGGCGCACTTCCTGCCGCACTCCTCGCCGCCGACCGGGCATCCGCCGGGATGAGCGGTGCCGTCGAGCAGCGCCGCGGCAAAGGTGGAGCAGCCGGCAAAGCCGCAGCCGCCGCAGTTTGCGCCGGGCAGGACTTCGATTATCTCGTCAAGGCGCGGATCCTTTTCCACCGCGAACACCTTTGAAGCGACGGCGAGCGCGGCGCCGAACAGCGCGCCGAGACCGCCGAGCACCGCGAGCGCTATCAGTATGTTTTGCCACGCAGGCATAAGTATGGGAAAAATCGTCATGTTTTATGTCCCTCCCTTAAAAGACCTCAAGCCCGGAGAAGCCCATGAATGCGAGCGCAAGCAGTGCCGCGCTGACCAGAGCTATCGGGAAGCCCTCGAACGCCTTGGGGTAGTCGGCAAAGCGGAGCCGCTCGCGCACCGACGAGAACAGCAGCAGCGCGAGGCTGAAGCCGACGGCGGCGGTAAATCCGCTGACGACCGCCTCCACAAAGCCGTAGTTCGCGTTTGCGTTTTGCAGCGCGCATCCGAGCACCGCGCAGTTGGTGGTTATCAGCGGCAGGTAGATGCCGAGCGCCGAGTAGAGCGCGGGCGCCGCCTTCTGCAAAAACAGCTCAACCAGCTGCACCAGCGCCGCTATCACGAGGATGAACGCCACCGTGCGCATATATGTCAGCTCAAACGGGATGAGCAGCCACTCGTTTACCATCCAGGTGAAGATGGAGCTGAGCGTCATGACGAATATGACCGCCATCGACATACCGAGCGCGGTGTCGGTCTTTTTGGACACTCCGAGGAAGGGGCAGATGCCGAGGAACTGCACGAGTATGTAGTTCTCGACCAGTATCGAGCCGAGCGCTATCGAGAAAAGTCCGGTGAAGCTCATATGTTGGCATCCTCCTTTCCTGCGGGTTCGAGTTGTTCAGTCTCGGCGTCGTCCGACGGGACGTGCTCCGATTCGTTGCCGAGGCGTATCTTGCCCGCCTCGCCTTCCAGCTCCGCCGAAGCCTCCTCGCGGTAGTCGGAGAGGGCTGCCTCCATGTCGGCGGCGCGGCGGTGCTCCTTTTTCGGGCGGTTCATGATGTGCTGCATCAGCGCTATCACGCAGCCGAGGGTCAGGAAGCCGCCGACCGGCATGACGATGAGCAGCAGCGGCTTGTACACGCCAAACGAGATGTCATAGCCGAACACGCTGCCCGCGCCGACCGCCTCGCGTATCACGCTGACAACGGTGAGCGACAGGGTAAAGCCGAGGCCCATCGCAAGGCCGTCTATCATGCTCGCAAACGGCGGGTTCTTGGACGCGAACGCCTCCGCGCGGGCGAGGATGACGCAGTTGACGACTATCAGCGGGATGAAGATGCCGAGGCTCTCGCTTATCGGCGGCAGGTACGCCTGGAGCAGCAGGTCGACCGCCGACACGACGCCCGCGATTATCACGATGAAGCTCGCGATGCGTATCTGCTTTGGGATGAACTTTCGCAGAAGCGATATGAGCAGGTTGGAGAAGGTGAGAACTATCGTGACCGACGCGCCCATGCCGAGGGCGTTCATCACCGACGTGGTGGTCGCGAGCGTCGGGCACATGCCGAGCAGCAGCACAAGGTTTGGGTTCTGATACCACAGACCGTCCGCAAACTGCCTTCCGGTGCGTCTGAAAAATCCCTGCTGTTTCACGCGCTCTCGCCTCCTTCCGCTTCGATGGTCACTCCGGCTATCTCACCGGAGACCACGCGGTCGACGTAGCTCTGCGCGGCGTCGAGCGCCTCGTTTACGCCGGCGGTGACCGCCTTTGAGCTTATCGTCGCGCCGGATATCGCGTCTATCGAGTTTTCACCCGAGCCGATGGTTATTCCCGTGTGTTTGCTGCTGTACTGGCCAAGGAACGACGGGTCGGTCGTCTTGCTTCCGACGCCGCTCGTCTCCGAGTGGGAGACGATTCGCACCGTCTCGACGGTCAGGTCATAGCCGCCGTTGTCGTTTGCGGATATCAACACGCCGGTCATCAGCGATATCGTGCCGCCGTAGCCGGAGGGGTAGGTCTCGACGCAGAGCGCGTGCGGCAGTCCGTTGGGGTCGTGGTAGCTGCTGTATCCGTTCAGCATCGGGGTGACCACCGCACCCGAGCTTGACGAGCCGACGGTTATCTCAACAGGCGCGAAGTCGAGCCACGGGGCTTCGGGCAGCACCTCCTCCATCGCGGCGGCGCGCTTTTCGGCGGCGTACTCGGCGATAGGCTCCTTGGTGACCGCGTTGACGCCCGCGAGCATCAGCGCGACGACCGAGGTTATCGCGAGCAGGCTGAGCGTGAGGCGGAGAGTGAGCCTCGACGGGCCGGAGCCGCTCGGGGTCTCGGGGCTTTCGACCGTCTCGACTGCCTCGCTCTCGGTCGTATCGACCGATTCGACCTCGGCGTTTTCGAGCTGCTCGTCGCGCTCGACCGCTTCGTTATTTATCGTCATTCTTAGCCCTCCTTTCGCCGTAGCGCGCGGGCTTGCCGACCTTGTCGAACAGCCAGACGCAGACGTTCATGATGAGTATCGAGAAGCTGACGCCCTCGGCGTAGCTTCCGAAGTAGCGGATAAACACGGTGAGCAGTCCGCAGCCGATGCCGAACAGTATCTGTCCGCGCGGCGTGACCGGGCTTGTGGTGTAGTCGGTCGCCATAAATATCGCGCCGAGCATCAGACCGCCGGACAGCAGCTGCGCGAGCATCCAGTCGACACGCGCCGCGCCGCCGAGCGGGAAGGCGAAGGTGACGAGCGCCACCGTGCCGATGTAGCACAGCGGGATGCGCACGCTTATCACGCGGCGGAGCACGAGGTAGGCGCCGCCGAGCAGCAGCACCAGCGCGCAGGTCTCGCCGAGACAGCCGCCGGTCTTGCCGAGGAACATCTCAAGCGCCGACGCCGAGGGGAGAAGCCCGTCCTTCATCGACGCGAGCGGCGTGGCGGAGGTGACAGCGTCGACCGTGCCGCCGAGCGACAGCCACTCGAACGCGGGCGTCCAGGTGGACACATACGCCGGGAAGCAGAACATGACGAACGCGCGGCCCGCCAGCGCCGGATTGATAAAGTTCTTGCCTATGCCGCCGTAAAGCTGCTTTGCGATGATGATGGCAAACGCCGCTCCGACCACCGGCACCCAGTATGGGGTGGAGGCGGGCAGGTTAAAGGACAGCAGCACGCCGGTCACCGCGGCGGAGAGGTCGCCGGTCGACTGCGGCTTTTTCAGTATCGCGCGGTAGAGCCACTCGAACGCGATGCACGCCGCGACGGTTATCAGCGTCAGAAACAGCGAGCGGAAGCCGTAGAAGAACACCGACACTATCAGCGCGGGCAGCAGCGCTATCAGCACGTCGAGCATTATGCCGCGGGTGGAGTCCGGCGCCGCGACATGCGGGCTGGAGCTGACGACCATGCGGCGGTTCTCGTCAGGAGCGGTCACGGTCGTTGTCGCCTGCGGGATTATCGGACTTTTCGGGGTGTTCATTTGCTCTGCGCCTCCTTTCGGGCGAGATCCTGGAGATGGGCCTTTGCCGCGCGGCAGACCTGGGTCAGGTGCAGCCGTCCGGGGCAGACGTAGGCGCAGCTTCCGCACTCGATGCAGTCGCTGACGTTGGAGGCCTTCAGCTCGTCGTCCAGGTGGCGTGTGTAGTACATATTGATGTACAGCGGCATGAGCTTCATCGGGCAGACCTTCAGGCACTTGCCGCAGTGGATGCAGGTGGGATTCGGGTCGAAGCGGTCCTCGCCCTCGGCAAACGCAAGCAGCGCGTTGGTGCTCTTTATCACCGGCGCGTCGAGGTTTGAAAGCGCGCTTCCCATCATCGGGCCGCCGAGTATCAGCTTGTACGGATCGGCTTTGAATCCGCCGACCGCCGAGATGAGATAGCGGAGCGGGGTGCCGATGCGGACGAGCAGGTTCTTCGGGTTGGATATCGCGCTGCCGGCGACGGTCACGCCGCGGGTGAGCAGCGGGGCTCCGGTCATCGCGGCGCGGTATATCGCGGCGGCGGTCTCCGGGTTGAACACCGTACAGCCGACCGCGCTCGGGAGCTGTCCGGGCGGCACCTTGCGTCCGGTAACCGCGCGCACGAGCTGCTTCTCGCCGCCCTGCGGGTATTTGGTCTTGAGGATTTTGACCGATATCGACTTGTCGTCGCCGATGCGCTCGCGGAAGAGGTCGGCGACATCCAGCTTGTTCGCCTCGATCGCCATTATCGTGCGCTCCGGAGCGAGGGCCTTTGCGAGCAGCCGCACGCCGCCGAGTATCTCGTCGGTGTTCTCGAGCATCGCGCGGTAGCCGCTGGTTATGTAAGGCTCGCACTCGGCGCAGTTGATTATCAGCGTGTCCGTCTTGCCGATGCCGCTGGATATCTTCGCCGCCGCGGGGAAGGCCGCGCCGCCGAGACCGACCACGCCCGCGCTGCGCGCTATCTCGATGATGTCCTGCGGGGTGAGCGTCTCGATGCTGCCGCGCGTGTCGATGAGCGGGTCGGGCTTATCCAGACCGTCGTTTGTGATGACTATCGACTGCACGAGGCTGCCGTTCGGGTGAGGACGCGGCTCGATAGCAGCCACTCTGCCGCTGACCGGCGAGTGTATCGGCGCGGAGATGGGCGCGGACGAGTTTGCGATGAGCCCGCCCACGAGCACGCGGTCGCCCGCCATGACCGTCGGCTCGCAGGGCGCGCCGATGTGCATGGAGAGCGGCAGTACCAGCTCGGGAGGGGGCGGCAGGGTCTCGAGCGGCCGATCCTTCGAGTCCCGCTTGTGGCTTTCGGGGTGTACGCCGCCGCGGAAAGAATTTCGCATTAACAAGGTTTCACCTCTCCTTTCGGTTCTTTTTTGAAACTATCGAGCACCAACCCTCGTCGGTGCTCACGGTGTTGTCGGTAAAGCCGGACGCCTCCAGCGCGGCGAGCACGTCGCCGAGCCTCGGCTCGATAACGCCGCTTGTGACGAACGCGCCGTCCTCCGTGACCGCCTCCGCCGCGAACGGACAGAGCGGGATTATCACGTCGGCGACGATGTTCGCGAGCACCAGCGGATACCTTCCGTTCGCGAGCAGCCTGTCGCGGAGCGGCTCGTCGCTGAGCAGATCGCCGGCGTATGCGGTGCAGCGCGTGTCCACGCCGTTCAGCTTCGCATTCTCTATTGATATGCGGGCGGCGGCGGGGTCGATGTCCACCATCTCTGCGGCAGACGCGCCGAGCAGCAGCGCGCATATCGCGAGGATGCCGCTTCCGCAGCCGAGGTCGAGCACCCGCGCGCCGTTTTCGGTCAGCTTTTCCACCGATTTCAGTGCCATCCGTGTCGACGCGTGCGTTCCGGTGCCGAAGCTCATGCCCGGGTTGTTGAGAAACACCACGCGGTCGGTCTCGGGACGCTCCTCCCACGCAGGAAGTATCAGCAGCCGCTCGCCGATGGGCGTGGGCTTGTAATACTGCTTCCACGCGGTAGACCAGTCCTCCTCGCGAAGTCCGCCGACCGACACGTCGAGCGAGCCGAGGTCGAACTCGGGAAGCTCGCTTTTCAGCGACTTCATCGCCTCGCGCAGCTCGGCGAGCTTTGCGCGTCCCTCGTCGTCGTTTCGCAGGTAGACCTTTACGCGTGTCGGACCGCGCTTCTGCTCGAGCAGCTCCTCGTCGACATAGTCCCACGACTTGCGCGTCTCGTCGAGCATTTCGAGGAAGTCCTGATAGTCCTCTATCTGCAAGCCCTCGATGTCCAGCGCGATGACGCGGGCGGACACCGGGTCGATGCCCTCGCGGGTGGTCTCGACCGATACGTCCAGCCAATCCATTCCGTCCATAGTTGCCTCCGTATACATTGGTTCACCTTAAATAATAAAGTATCACGAGGAAAAAAGCAAGGGCAGAGAGCGAATTTCCGAATAATTTTTAGGTTTGAGACATAGATTTTGGGTGAAAATACCCAAGAGTGACAATTCATTCACAATGATTTGCCGAAATTTGCGGAGGTTCGATACATGAGGAAGTTTTTTGCGGCTACGATAGCCGCGGTCGTTGCGCTGCTCCTTCTGCCGACGCTGCTGGTGCGGAGCGACCCGCTAATAGGGCGCGCGAGCGTGCCCGAGGGCGCGGAACAGGTCGGTGCGCAGGTGTCGTTTGAGCCGATCGCCGCGCCCAGCCCCGAGCCGAGCGCCTCGCCGTCGATGGCGGCACTCGCGCCGGTCACGCCGACAGCGGATGAGCCGGACAGCACCGACGAGCCGGACAGCGAGGAGCAGGAGACTCCGCCGCCGGGAGCTGTGTCGGTGTCGAAAAGTGTCGAAGTCGGTGAGGACAGCGGCGGAGACGAGGGCGAACAGCCGACGATCGCCACGACTATCCGCGTGCTCGGCGAGGGGGAGATGGTGCTGGAGGACTACGTCGCGGGGGTGGTCGCCGCCGAGATGAGCCCCGCCTTTCCGACCGAGGCTCGACGCGCGCAGGCGGTCGCGGCGCGAAGCCTTGCGCTCTACCGCGTGGAGCATCCAAAACACGGCGACGCGGCGGTGTGTCTGAGCGCCGGCTGCTGCATGGCGTGGAAATCTCCCGACGATGGCGCGCTGGAGGCGGCGCGGTCGACCGAGGGCGTGGTCGCGACCTACGACGACGAACCGATAATGGCGGCGTTCTTTGCCGGATGCGACGGCGCGACGCGGTCGGCGGAGGAGGTGTGGGGCGGCAGCGTGCCCTATCTCGTCAGCGTGGCAAGTCCTTGGGAGACGCGCGGTTCGACCTCCGGACACGGCGTCGGGATGAGCCAGTACGGCGCGGCGGGGATGGCGGAGAGCGGCGCGGGCTATGACGAGATATTGCAGCACTACTACACCGGCATCCAGGTCGGGTGAGTGCTGCGAACGAAGCGGTAGGGGTCGACGGATTTCGCGGACAAATGTGCTCCAGTGGTGAACTTGCACAATTTCCGATAGTTGAATTTGTACAAAATTCCAGAGGAAAATTTCAAAAAATCTATTGACAAATGCACAATCGTCCGCTATAATGTAGACGTACAGAGGGAGAGAAGAAAAAGCGGTTTCCGAAAGGATGATGCCTAATGAAAGGATCCCTTGGGTACAGAGGCGAAATCTAACGTAAACGGAGGGCACTCCAATGGGCTAGCAAGCTGACCCAACAGAATCGCTGAAAACCAAATCAACCACGGAGGTACGGTCCGATGTACTAAGTAGTCGGCGCGAGAGCGCGTGAACGAAAGGCACACAATAACAACGGAGGTACAGTCCGATGTTCTGATATAAGCTTCGACAAGCCAAAGAGCTTGGATTGAATGAACATATAACCATGAAACTAAAACCCCTACGGTCTGACCGTGGGGGTTTTCTTTTGTTGAAAACGCCGCCGCCGTGTGGTAGAATATGCCATGTGAAACGAACTTATATCGGGAGGAAACGTCCATGACGAAGGTAAAAGACAAGCTGCCCACCGTATTTATCGTTGTCGGCGTGGTGCTGCTGGCGCTGGTGCTGGTCGCCGGAGGAATGAGCGCGATATTCACCCCAAAGGCAGACGGCGCGGAGGCGCTGGAGAAGGCGGCGGCGCACGACGGCGTGTACCGTCCGTATGTGGCGGTCGATTTTGACTATGTGGCGTTCTCCGGGCTGTATTTGACCGGAGACAACGACGACATCGAGGTGTGGGTGATGTGGGGCTTTACCGCCGACGCGGTCACCTGCTTCTACCAGAGGGCGGACGGCAGGGACATCGACGGCGACGGCAGGTTTGACGAGGACGACGCCCCGGCGGACGCCTACGACATAAACTACATCCTGCGCGCGCCCGAGCCTGCCTATGCCGAGCACAACGACTGGGCGCTGTCCGAATCGCGCGGGGATACGGCGAAGTATTACGGGCTTACCGAGGAGGAGAGCAACGAGCTGTTCAGCGACGGTGTGCTCTCCGCCGCGCGGAAGGACCGGATGATTGCGCAGATAGCTCTGGTCGCGGGAGTGCTGTCGCTCGCCGTCGGTATCGTGCTGTTCGTGCTTCAGCAGAAGAAGCGCGCGGAGGAGACGGAGTACGGCGAGCACGAGTTCTACGTCCCGCCGACGGAAAGCGACGAATTGTTCCACGTGGAACATTTGGAGGATGACCGCGTGCGCGGGGAGGATGTGCCGCCCGAAGGCGATACGGCGCACGATGAGCCGCGACGCTCGCGCCCGTACAGGCTTGGGCGGGATTTCACCTCGCGGGACCGGCTGCGGCTGCGGTGGCATGACGAGGATGAGGTCGAGTGATGTTTAACATCGTGCTTATGCAGCCGGAGATACCGGCGAACACCGGAAACATCGCGCGGAGCTGCGCCGCCACCGGATCGCGCCTGCACCTGGTGCGCCCGCTGGGGTTCGACATATCCGCAAGCGCGGTGAAGCGGGCGGGGCTGGACTACTGGCACCTGGTCGAGGTGCGCGACTACGCGTCGAGCGGCGACTTCTGGTGCGAGAACATCGACGCGTGGCGCCGCGGCGAGCGGTGCTTCTTCCTGACCACCAAGGCGGAGAGGAGCTACGCCGACGTGGATTTCCGCGAGGGGGACTGGCTGTTTTTCGGTCGGGAGACGCGCGGACTTCCCGAGCCGCTGCTTGCCGCCAACCGCGAAAATTGCCTGCGGATACCGATACGCGCGGAGGCTCGCTCGCTGAATCTTTCAAACTCGGTGGCGGTGGTGCTGTTCGAGGCGCTTCGCCAGACGGATTTTGCCCACATGAGGGGCGAGGGCGCGATGCGAGACTGGAAATAAAGTGAAACGCTTTACGGCGGAAAGTCCGAAAATTTGACAAATGTGAAATATTTGTGAAAATAGAAAATTTTGCAAAAAAGGTATTGAATTCAGGCAGGATATGGTCTATAATTTAGCGTGGCGCAGGTTGCGCCCTTAAAGTGCAGAAATTGTATTTCAATAACTTTTTTATAAGGAGAGAGTGAGAATGAAGTACAACAAGAAGACGATCGAGGACATCGAAGTATCCGGCAAGAAGGTACTTGTCCGCTGCGACTTCAACGTGCCGATGAAGGACGGAAAGATCACCAGCGACAAGCGCATAGTTTCGGCTATGCCGACCATCAAGTATCTGCTTGACAAGGGTGCGGCGGTCATCGCCTGCTCGCACATGGGCAAGCCCGAGCCGTCGTTTGACAAGTACGCCGCAAAGCAGGCGGAAAAGGGCAAGACCGCCACCAAGGAGGACTGGGAGAAGTCGCTGGAGAAGCTCAGCCTGGCTCCGGTCGCGGCGCGCATCAGCGAGCTGCTCGGCGGCAAGGAGGTCAAGATGGCGGCGGACGTCGTCGGAGAGAGCGCGACCTCGATGGCGGCGGCGCTCAAGCCGGGCGAGATAATGCTGCTTGAGAACACCCGCTTTGAGAAGGGCGAGACCAAGAACGATCCCGAGCTTGCGAAGAAGCTCGCTTCGATGGCGGAGATATTCGTGTCCGACGCGTTCGGCACGGTGCATCGCGCACACGCCACCACCGCCGGCGTTGCCGACCATCTGCCCGCGGTCTCCGGCTATCTGATAGCCAAGGAGCTGGGCATCATGGGCAAGGCGCTCGCCGATCCGGACCGTCCGTTCGTCGCGATACTCGGCGGCGCGAAGGTCTCCGACAAGCTCAACGTCATATCCAACCTGCTTGAGAAGGTGGACACCCTCATCATCGGCGGCGGCATGGCTTACACCTTCCTCGCCGCTAAGGGCTGCGGCATCGGCACCTCGCTGTTCGACGCGGAGAAGGTCGACTACTGCAAGGAGATGATGGCGAAGGCGGAGAAGAACGGCGTCAAGCTGCTCCTGCCGGTGGACACCGTTGTCTCGAACGCGTTCCCCGACCCCATCGACGGCGCAGTCGAGGTCGAGACAGTGGATGCGGACAAGATTCCGTCGGACAAGATGGGTCTGGACATCGGCGACAAGACCCGCGCGATATTCGCCGACGCGGTGAAGAGCGCAAAGACGGTCGTGTGGAACGGCCCGATGGGCGTGTTTGAGAACCCGACGCTCGCCAAGGGCACCATCGCGGTGGCACAGGCGCTGGCGGACAGCTCGGCGACCACCATCGTCGGCGGCGGCGACAGCGCTGCGGCGTGCGAGCAGCTCGGTTTCGCGGACAGGATAACCCACATCTCGACCGGCGGCGGCGCGAGCCTCGAGTTCCTTGAGGGCAAGGATCTCCCGGGCGTTGCGTGCTTGGAAGATAAGTAAGCGGTAAGGCAGACACAGTGTGTCACAACCGAACCGTGACAGTAAGCGTATACAGTCAACAATAAGCAAACGCTGAGAGGAGAAGCAAGAAGATGAATAGAAGATACCGCAAGACGATAATCGCGGGCAACTGGAAGATGAACATGACCGCAGCGGAGGGCAAGGCCCTCATCGAGGCCATCAAGCCGACCGTCGGCAAGATCAAGTGGTGCGACGTGGTCGTGTGCGTCCCGGCTGTCGACATCCCGATGGCTGTCCGCACCACCAAGGACGTGCGCATCACCGTCGGCGCGCAGAACGTGCACTTCGAGGATCACGGCGCATTCACCGGCGAGATCTCGGCGCGTATGCT
Organism: uncultured Oscillospiraceae bacterium; assembly: GCA_964493515.1. Taxonomy (GTDB): domain Bacteria; phylum Bacillota; class Clostridia; order Oscillospirales; family JAAYOS01; genus CANRIN01. The sequence continues at coordinate 70,778 of CAZBNJ010000003.1, forward strand.
CAAGGATGCCGGCGTGAAGTACGTCATCATCGGACACTCGGAGCGCCGTCAGTACTTCGGCGAGACCGACACCACCGTCAATAAGAAGGTCAAGGCGGTCCTCGAGGCCGGCCTGCACCCGATCGTCTGCGTGGGCGAGAGCCTTGAGCAGCGCGAGATGGGCATAACCAAGGACCTCATCTCGATGCAGGTGCGCGCCGCTATCAGCGAGGTGCCCGCCGAGAAGATCCGCCGCATGGTGTTCGCCTATGAGCCGATTTGGGCGATAGGCACCGGCAAGACCGCTACCGCCGAGCAGGCCAACGAGGTCTGCGAGCACATCCGCACCATCATCCGCAAGGAGTTCGGTGCGCGTACCGCCCGTGCGGTGACCATACAGTACGGCGGCTCGATGAACGCCAAGAACGCGGCGGAGCTGCTGGCTCAGCCGGATGTCGATGGCGGCCTCATCGGCGGCGCGAGCCTCAAGCCGGAGGACTTCATCGCGATAGTTAACGCGGCTAATCAAGAGTAAAGCTCAATTCTGCACACAGAAAGGTTTCATATGAAAACACCTGTTACTCTTATTATAATGGACGGCTTCGGCCTCGCGCCGGAGGGTCGCAGCAACGCCATCGCGACCGCAAAGACTCCCGTGCTCGACGAGGTCTTTGCCACCAATCCCCGCACCATGCTGCAGGCGAGCGGTCTGGACGTCGGACTTCCGTCGGGTCAGATGGGCAACAGCGAGGTCGGACACACCAACATCGGCGCGGGCCGCGTCGTGTTCCAGGATCTGCCGAAGATATCCAAGGCGATAACCGACGGCGATTTCTTCACCAACAAGGCGTATCTGGATGCGATAAACCACGCCAAGGAGACCGGCGGCAACCTGCACATCTTCGGACTGATGAGCGACGGCGGCGTACACAGCCACATCTCACACATCCACGCGATGATAGAGATGTGCAGCCGCGAGGGACTGAAGGGCGTGTTTGTCCACTGCTTTATGGACGGACGCGACACCCCGCCGGAGAGCGGCGCGGGCTATGTCGAGAGCACCGTCGAGTGCTGCAAGAAGTTCGGCGGACAGGTCGGCACGGTCATCGGCCGCTACTACGCGATGGACCGCGACAACCGCTGGGAGCGCGTCGTCGAGGCCTACTCGGCACTGGTATACGGCGAGGGCAAGCAGGTCGACTGCCCGGTAAAGGGCGTGAAGGAGAGCTACGCCGAGGGAGTTACCGACGAGTTTATCAAGCCGATAGTCGTCGACGGCTATCAGCCGATAAAGGACGGCGACAGCATCGTGTTCATGAACTTCCGTCCCGACCGCGCGCGTGAGATAACCCGCACGTTTGTCGACCCGGAGTTCAGCGGATTCGAGCGCAAGAAGGGCTTCTTCCGCGTGCACTATGTCTGCACGACGCAGTATGACGCGGATATGCCCGGCGTGCACATCGCGTTTGAGAAGGAGGAGCTGACCAACACGTTCGGCGAGTATGTCAGCCGTCTGGGACTCAAGCAGCTACGCATTGCCGAGACTGAGAAGTACGCCCATGTCACCTTCTTCTTCAACGGCGGCGTTGAGAAGCAGTACGAGGGCGAGGACCGCGTGCTTGTGCCGTCGCCGAAGGTCGCGACCTATGACCTACAGCCGGAGATGAGCGCCTATGAGGTCTGCGACCAGGTCGTGGAGCGCATAGGCAGCGGCGAGTATGACGTGATAATCCTCAACTTCGCAAACTGCGACATGGTCGGTCACACCGGAGTGTTCGACGCCGCGGTCGCCGCGGTTGAGGCGGTGGACACCTGCGTCGGACGCGTGCTCGAGGCTATGAAGGCGATGGGCGGCATCAGTCTTATCACCGCCGACCACGGCAACGCCGACTGCATGTACGACGAGGACGGCACAACGCCGTTTACCGCGCACACCACCAACCCTGTCCCGTTTGTCATTGTCGGCGCGGACGTGAAGCTGGAGGAGGGTCGTCTGTGCGACATCGCGCCGACGATGCTCGACCTTATGGGACTTGGCAAGCCGGATGAAATGACCGGCAAGAGCCTCATTAAATAAGTCATACCAACACAATATTTTATAAGGAGTGTTTTAAGATGAAGCAGTACATTGAGATCGTAGACATCATCGGACGTGAGATCATGGACTCGCGCGGAAACCCGACCGTCGAGGTCGAGGTCACGGTCGACGCCGGCGACGGCATGTATATCGGCCGCGCGGCAGTGCCGTCGGGCGCTTCCACCGGTCAGTTCGAGGCTGTCGAGCTGCGTGACGGCGACAAGAGCCGTTATCTCGGCAAGGGCGTTCTGAAGGCTGTCGAGGCCGTCAACGGCGAGATTGCCGACGCCATCATTGGCATGAACGCGCTCGATCAGGTCGAGATCGACCAGACGATGATAAAGCTGGACGGCACCCCGAACAAGGGCCGCTTCGGAGCGAACGCCATCCTCGGCGTGTCGCTCGCCGTTGCCAAGGCTGCTGCCGAGGCTCTCGGAATGCCGCTTTACCGCTACATCGGCGGCACCAACGGCAAGACCCTGCCCGTCCCGATGATGAACGTCCTTAACGGCGGCGCTCACGCCACCAACTCGGTCGACATCCAGGAGTTCATGATCATGCCGGTCAGCGCTCCCAACTGGCGCGAGGCGCTCCGTATGTGCGCTGAGGTGTTCCACACCCTCAAGACCACGCTGAAGAACATGGGCACCCCGGCCGCCGGTGTCGGCGACGAGGGCGGCTATGCTCCGAACCTCGCGGCGGACGAGGACGCGCTCAAGGCGCTCGTTCAGGCCATCACCGACGCTGGCTACAAGCCGGGCGAGGACTTCCGCATCGCCATCGACGCCGCTTCGAGCGAGTGGTGGAACGACGAGAAGAAGTGCTACGACCTGCCCAAGCGCAAGGTCACGATGAGCCGTGAGGACATGGTCAACATGTGGGTCGACTTCGCCGAGAAGTATCCGATAATCTCGCTTGAGGACGGCATGGCAGAAGAGGACTGGGAAGGCTGGAAGATGCTCACCGACAAGCTCGGCAAGAAGATCCAGCTGGTTGGCGACGACCTGTTCGTCACCAACACCGAGCGCCTTGAGAAGGGCATCAACCTCGGCGTTGCCAACTCGATACTCATCAAGGTCAACCAGATCGGCAGCCTGACCGAGACCCTCGACGCCATCCAGATGGCTAACCGCGCGGGCTACACCGCCGTCGTTTCGCACCGTTCGGGCGAGACCGAGGACGCGACCATTGCCGACATCTCGGTCGCGCTCAACGCGGGTCAGATCAAGACCGGCGCTCCGAGCCGCACCGACCGCGTTGCGAAGTACAACCAGCTGCTCCGCATCGAGGAAGAGCTGGGCGAGACCGCGCAGTTCCTCGGACTGAAGGCGTGGTTTAACCTGAAGTAAGCGCTGAGGCAGACACATAGGCAGACTAACGCCAAACCGCATTACTCCACGAGGACGCGAGCCCCGCTCGCTACCGCAGTGGATTTGCGGTAAGCGTTAGGATGGCGTAATGTGTCCAGCCGAAGCGTGACAGAGAGGTTTCACAACAAATCGTTCCAAATGAGCAAAACACGGAGAGTTGGTGCTTTTGCGCCGACTCTCCTTCGTTTTGCCGCAATATGTAGTGAGCGAGTGACGCGTTTGGCACATTTGCCAAATAAATGCACATCCGGCTTCCGGAAAAAATTTATTGTTTTGTGCAAAATTTTGGACATAAAAGCGTTGACATCAAGCCTCCAACTGTGGTATTATAATTGAGCGTCCGTTGAGGGCGAGTGTAGGACTGCACCTTGAAAATTAAACAACGTGACCATTAAGTGCCAAGAGGAAGGTG